>CAYNAX010000039.1:0-5218 GCA_964395745.1 uncultured Candidatus Saccharibacteria bacterium
GTGGGCGTGTCAGGACTCGAACCTGAGACCTTCTCGTTGTAAGCGAGACGCTCTAGCCACTGAGCTACACGCCCAAAGATAATTAAACAAAGTGCCCCCGGGAGGATTCGAACCTCCGACCGCCGGCTTAAAAGGCCGTTGCTCTACCAAACTGAGCTACGGGGGCTTCTATGATTGCAAATTTAAAATTGTAAATTTAAAACCTATTTTCTTTCTACAATCTACAATTTGCAATTTGCAATCTACAGTCCTTCCTCTTGTAATTTCTTTATCAACTCTTTTTGTTTTTTTGTCAATCGTTTGGGGATTTGTACCTCTATTTTAACATAAAGATCTCCTCTACCATAAGAACCAAAATGGGGAACTCCTTTATTTTTAATTTTAAAAACTTCTCCAGCCCGGGTACCGGCAGGAATTTTTAGTTCAATCTTTTCTCCATCGATATTTCTGATATTGAGTTTATCACCTAATATGGCTTGAGAAAATTTAACAGGTACATTTATATAAAGATCGTCTCCTCTTCTTTTAAATACAGGGTGAGGATTAACAATAATTTTTATATAAAGATCGCCGGCTGGTCCTTTTTTGCGACCCACATCTCCCAGTCCTTCCAGCTTTAAAATTTGTCCCGAATCAACGCCTGCGGGAATATCTACGGTTATTTCTTGTCTTTCTTGAATTCGTCCCTCTCCTTTACATACATTACAAGGTTTCTCAGGAATATATCCCTCTCCCTTACAAGTAGGGCAAACCGTATAACGTGTTATTGTGCCAAAAAAAGTATTTTTTATCTGTTGCACCTCTCCCCTGCCTCGACAAGTATAACATTCCTTAATATTAGTACCAGGCTCTGCTCCTGTCCCTTGACATCTTGGACAGGTAACATATCTATAAATTCTAATTGTTTTTTTCTGCTCCTTCATCACTTCTTCTAAATCTATTCTTAACTCTACTTCTAAATCATTACCCCTGCGTATTGACTCTTTTCTTTTCCGTCTGTCAAAGCCTCCGAAACCAAAAAAATCAGAAAACAACTCCTCTATATCTGGTATGTCAAACCCAAAACTACTAGCATCATAATCTTTCCAAAAAGTTTCAAAATCGCCAAAAGGAATGTTGCCACCCCCTTGACGCGCCATATCATATCGGGCTCGTTTCTCTTTATCTGAAAGCACCTGATATGCTTCATTTATCTCTTTAAATTTTTCCTCATTACCTCCTTCCTTATCTGGATGATATTTATGAGCAAGTTTCCTATATGCCTTTTTTATTTCTTCCTCGGAGGCGTTAGGAGATACCCCTAAAATTTTGTAATAGTCTTTCATAAAGAAAAAGATTAATATCTATTTTTGAAATATCCCGAGCAGTGCCTCGGGTAGGCTGTGGGATCTACTTCTGCTTAGCCGAGCAAGACCCAAATAGCACATCCTTTGCGTTAATTTGGGTCGAAGCGAGGCTTAGCAGTGTAGGCGCAGCACTGCGAGGGATATTTCAAAAAATCTTTTCTAAATTTTACTTCTCTTTATCTTCTTCCCCTTTTGCCTCACCTTCGTCTTTCTGTGAATCACTTTGAGAACCAGAACTTCCTTGAGACTTATAAAGTTCGGCTCCGATCTTTTGGAGAAAAGAAGAAAGTTCCTCGCTTGCTTTTTTAATATCTTCTATATTATCACCCTCTTTTGCTTTTTTCAAACTCTCTATTTTCTCTTCTACATTCTTCCTATCATCTTCTGAAATTTTATCTTTAAAATCGTTTAAAGTTTTTTGAGCAGTATAAATGATGGTATCAGCATTATTTCGTGCTTCTGCCAATTCTTTTTTTCTTTTATCTTCTTCTGCATGCGCCTGTGCTTCTCTTTTCATTCTTTCAACTTCTTCGTCAGAAACTCCAACAGATCCTTCAATTCTTATAGATTGGGTTTTTCCTGTGGCTTTATCTTTGGCAGTAACGGTTAAAATACCATTGGCATCAATATCAAAGGTAACCTCAATCTGAGGAACACCTCGTGGCGCTGGAGGAATTCCGTCTAAAATAAATCTTCCTAATGATTTGTTATCTTTTGCCATTGGTCTTTCTCCTTGAACAACATGAATTTCAACCGAGGTTTGATTATCGGATGCAGTAGAAAAAATTTGAGATTTTGAAGTAGGAATAGTAGTGTTCTTGGGAATTAAAATCGTATTTATTCCGCCTAAAGTTTCAATTCCTAAAGACAGGGGTGTGACATCCAAAAGAAGTACATCTTTAACTTCTCCCTGCAGAATTCCTCCCTGAATTGCTGCTCCAATTGCTACTACTTCGTCGGGATTAATGTCTTTTCTTGGCTCTTTTCCAAAGGCTTTCTTTATCTCTTCTTGAATTTTTGGCATTCTGGTTTGCCCTCCCACTAAAATAATTTCGTTAATTTGGTCGGGCTCCAACTTTGCTTCTTTTAATGTTTTTTTAACCAAATCGATTGATTTGTTTATGTATTCTTCAACCATTCCCTCCAACTGAGCCCTTGTCAGTTTATAATAAAGATGTTTTGGGCCTGATGCATCAGAAGTGATAAAGGGCAGATTGATCTCTGTTTCTAGGGCTGAAGAAAGCTCTATTTTGGCTTTTTCTGCCGCTTCCTTTAATCTTTGCAGAGCCAATGTATCTTTTGATAGATCAATACCTGTATCTTTCTTAAATTGTTCAACTAGCCAATCAATAATTTTTTGATCAAAATCATCTCCTCCCAAATGCGTATCTCCATTAGTTGCCAATACCTCTACGGTATCATCGCCTATTTCCAAAATAGAAATATCAAAAGTGCCACCACCAAAATCATAAACCACGATTTTTTGATTCCCCTTTTTATTTAATCCATAAGCCAAGGCGGCGGCTGTAGGTTCATTAATAATTCTCCTTACCTTAAAACCTGCTATTTCTCCTGCAAGTTTTGTTGCTTTTCTTTGAGAATCATCAAAATAAGCAGGACAGGTAATGACCGCTTCTTCAATTTTCTCCCCTAACTTATCCTCGGCATCCTGCTTTAATTTCTGTAAAACCATTGCCGAAATCTCAAAAGGATGATACCATTTATCTCCCATTTTAATTTCTACTCCTCCATCCGACGCCTCTCTTATTTCATAAGGCAAAAGTTTTAAATCCTTCTGGACTTCCGAATCTGAAAAGCGTCTGCCAATTAAGCGTTTTGCTGAAAAGATGGTATTCTTAGGATTGGTAATTTGCTGACGTTTGGCAGTAATTCCTACTAATCTTTCTCCGTTATTAGCAATAGCAACAACAGAAGGGGTAATTCTTGACCCTTCCTTATTTTCAACTACTTTTGGCTCGCCATCAATAATTGTTGCCATTACTGAGTTGGTTGTACCTAAATCTATCCCTAATATTTTTGCCATAATTTACTTCCCATCCCCCTCTCTGTAATCCTTAAATAATTAAGGATTACAAAAAGAGGGTATGGGTGTTAGAATTTCAGTCCCCCGTCCCAAATGAGATGGGGCGAGGTCAGAAATTCTAACTTTTATTTTACTGACACTTTTATTTTTTGGGTTTTTGGCTTTTTTACTTCTTTTTTGGGCATCTCAATTCTCAAAACCCCGTTTTTATACTCTGCTCGAGCCTTATCACCCTTTACCTCAACAGGCAACGAAACAACTCTCTTTAGATAGCCAGACCTTATTTCTTTTTTGTAGTATCCCTTTCCCTTTTCCTCTTTCTTCTCCTCTTTCTTTGCTGCCACTTTCAAAAGATTGTCTTCTATAGAAACATCTATACTTTTAGCATCAATTCCTGGCATTTCAAGCTCTGCCACCAGTTTATCTTTCTCTTCATAAAGGTCAATCCTTGGTTCTTCGATGCGCGCCATATCCATTAAACTAAATTCAGAAAATTGAGATGCCCAATCGTCAAAAATTTTCTCAATTTCTCTAAAAGGATTATATGGTACTAAAGCCATAGGCCCTTAAAATTTGGTTTATTTAGCGACCTTTTTAAAAACCTTAACTTTTGAGGGGCGCAACACTATATTTTCGACCAAATATCCTTTGCTTATGATTTGGGCGATTTTGTTATCTTTTTGAGGATCGTTTGTCTCTACAATCTCTATTGCCTCACAAAAGCGAGGATCAAAATCCATTTCCTCTCCTATTGTAATTTCTTTAATGTTAAATCTTTCCAGCAATTCTTTGAGTTGTTTTTTTATGCCCAAAAAACCACGAATGATTGGATTATCTGTCAAATCCTGAGAAATCTGCTCTTCTGCTCTTTCAAAACTATCCAAAATCTCTATGAATTGCTTCAAGGTTTCTATCTGAGTTATTCTTTTTACTCTTTCCATTCTTTCTTTTTCGTCTTTTTTATAATTGAGGAAATCCGCCCTCTCTCTTTTCCATCCATTTAAGTATTCTTCTTTTTCTTGCGAACATTTTTCCAGTTCTTTTTCTAAAGTTTTTATCTTGGCAATCAATTCTTCTTGGCTTAGTTTTTCTTTTTGTGGTTTTTCTGATTTTTTCTCTTTTTTCTCCATAAAAGATAACTATACATTAAGTTTATCGAACTCATTTAAAAGTTCATTCAACAAGAAGATATTCTTTTTATAAGCCATTCTTTTTGGCCCTAAAAGCGTAAATACTACTTTTTCATTGCGAGTTTTTGGCTTGCAACAAATAAGAGTAAAATCATCGTACCTATAAAGAGGGTTTTCTCTTCCTATAAACACTTCTAAATCATTGTTAATCTTGCTCTCAATTACATCTATCCTCTTTTCTATCAAATTTACCGCTTCCAAAAATCTTTTGAGATATAGATCGTTTTTAAGTTCAGGTTCCAATAGAACTTCTTTCCACCCTTCTTCCAGTAAAAAATCTTCTTTTTTGAGATAACCGATAACTAAATTTCTGGTTATTCTGGTAATTTCTTTGAAAATTTTGCTTAATGAGGTTTTTAAATCTTCTTTTTCGGCTATATCTATCTTTATCTTTGGTTTTGATTTTTTAGAAAAATTTTTGCTTATCTCTTGCAGATAAACTCTGTAACCTTTCGTTGTGGGAATCCTGCCTGCTGAACTATATGGCTTATAAAGAAGTTTCTTTTTTGTTAAAACAAGCATATCATTTCTAATGGTAGCAGAACAAACATTTAGACGATATCTCTCCAGTAAATCAAAAGAGCTTACCGGCTGAGCGGTTTTAATATATTCATCAACAAGACATTGAAGTATCTTTT
>CAYNAX010000040.1:0-4972 GCA_964395745.1 uncultured Candidatus Saccharibacteria bacterium
CTTACCGGCTGAGCGGTTTTAATATATTCATCAACAAGACATTGAAGTATCTTTTTTTGTCTTTCTTTAAGGTCTTTCATAAGTGTTTCTATTTATATTATAAACAAACGGAATTAGCAGTCAAGACCATTAATTGCTAAATTGCTGTAATAAATTCTCCGGGAAGTAGTTTGTTAAATCTTTAAGAAATAGTTTTCTCAAATAAATATCTTATGATAAAATAAAACAATATGAGCCAAAAACAAAAAATCTATTTAATCTTTTTTTTCATAATTCTTTTGGCAATATTTTTCCGTTTTTGGCAGATTAGTAAAATCCCTTTGGGTCTTTATCCAGATGAAGCAATTAACGCCAATGACGCCATAACAAACCCGGGTAAAGTTTTTTATCCTGAAAATAATGGAAGAGAGGGGCTTTTTATAAATTTTGTTTATCTGTTTTTCTCCCTTTTTGGTATTTCAATAACAACTCTCCGAATTGTACCAGCAATTTTTGGTTCCCTCACAGTTTTGGGAACCTCTCTTTTAACCAAGGAGTTGTTTTTTAATCATCCAAAACGAGATTTTATTGCCCTGTTAAGTTCGTTTTTTCTGGCTGTTTCTTTCTGGCATACTAATTTTTCAAGAATAGCATTTAGAGCTGTTCTTCTTCCTTTCTGCCTGGTCTTTGCTTTTTATTTTCTTTTAAGAGCAAAAAGGGTATTTCATCAAAACAAAAAAATGAGTTTGTTCTTTGCGGCAATCGGAGGAATATTTTACGGCTTAGGGTTCTATACCTATATTCCTATACGTCTTTCTCCTTTAATATTCCTTGCTTTTATCTTTTTAATGATAAACAGAGAACAAAGATGGTCTTTAATAAAATTGGTAACTATCTTTCTTATTGCTGCCTTTGTCATTGCTTTACCGATAGGAATATATTTTTTAAATTATCCCCAAAATTTTATCTCACGAGCCCAAGGTATTTCTATATTTTCAACCCAAAACCCTATAAAGGCTTTTATTCACAGTTTATTTATTCATCTGGGAATGTTTGTTTTTAGAGGAGATCAAAATTGGAGACACAATCATCCTCAAAAAACAGAGGTTTTACTTTTATTAGGTATTCTGTTATATTTAGCCCTTGTCTTTGCTTTATTTAAATTGATAAAAGCCCTTAAAGAAAAAAATTGGAATGAACTTTTCTTGTTTGCTTTTCTTTTCCTCTGGTTTTTTGCCCTAATCTTGGGAGGTGTTTTAACCTACGAAGGCATTCCTCACGCACTAAGAACTATTGGTATTGTTCCTGTAGTTTATATCTTTATCGGCTGGATTGTGACCGAAATATTTCTATTGCTAAAAAAACATCAAAAAGAAAAACTTGGATGGGTAATTGTTGGAGTAATCGTTATCTATTCTTTGACGCTAAATTTTTATTGGTATTTTATCAAATGGGCAAAAGATTCAAATATGCCGGGCGCTTTCACTTATAATTTTGTTAAAATAGGAGAATATATTAATAAACTGCCCAATAGCGTTAATAAATATGTAATTGTCAATGAGCCCGGGGTGCCCGTTCCCTACCCTGACGGTATTCCAATGCCAGCGCAAACAATAATGTTTATGGAAAGATCAAAATATCATAAACTACGCGCTATCTATCTTAAACCTGAACAAATAAGTCAAATTAAAGAGGGCTCAATTATTGTTTTAATGAAACACGATGAGAATATTTTAAATCAATTAAAATCAAAATTTCCAAAAGGTCATTTGCAAACTGAAAATTCCATAACTACCTTTATACTTCAAAATTAATAAAAAACTTATGAGCCAAACAAAAAGTTTAAACATTCTTGCCTATTTTCTCCTAATAATATGCTTTCTTTTATCTTTCTTTAGCATGGTGGGCATCTCTCTTACAATGGACGAATTAGCCCATATTCCTGCTGGCTTCTCTTATCTTTATGCTAAGGATTATCGTTTAAATCCGGAGCATCCTCCACTTGTAAAAGATCTTGCCGCCTTGCCGTTATTATTCTTACATTTGAATTTTCCGGCAAACCACCCTTCATGGCAAACAGGAGTAAATAATCAGTGGTGGTTTGGAAATCAGTTTATTTTTAAATCAGGCAACAATCCTGATCTGATAATGTTTTGGGCACGTGTTCCTATGATACTCTTAATGATTCTTTTCTGCTGGTTTATTTATTTTTGGGCTAAAAGACTTTTTGGGCCAAAACTGGCGCTTATTCCTCTAATTTTTGCCGCCTTTTCCCCTACTATTTTAGCTCATGGACGATTAGTAACAACAGATATCGCTGCTTCTTTTGGCTTTCTCTTCGCTACTTACTTCTGGATAAAATTTTTAAAATCGCCTACAAAAAAGAATATTTTTGTTGCCGGCATTACTTTGGGAATTTCTTTGCTGTTGAAGTTTTCTTTGGTTTTGCTTGTACCTATTTTGGGAATTATTACTATTGCTTACGCCTTGCTCAAAAAAGAAAACAAAACAAGATGGCTAGTAAAATATATAATATGGGCAATTATCGCCGGAATTATCGGTGTGGTATTAATTATCTGGCCTGTTTATGCTTTTCATATATGGAATTATCCTATTCAAAAACAAGTGAGCGATACCCAATCTATTCTTGCTTCTCATCAAAGTGATTTCTTGAAAAAAATATGTATTTGGATGGCTGGAAATCCCCTATTAAGGCCCCTTGCCCATTATATGTTAGGGCTATTGATGGCAACTCAACGAGTTGCCTCGGGCAACACCGTTTATTTCTTGGGAACTGTTTCTGGAGGAGGAATTAAATCTTACTTTCCAATAGTATATTTATTAAAAGTGCCTTTGGCTTTTCACCTTCTTTTCCTAATTGCCCTTATCTGGATATTAATAAAAACTCTTTCTCAATTTACCTTAAAAAATTGCCTTCAAAAAACAAAAGGGTGGATTAAAAATAACTTTGAGATATTCTCATTAATTGTAATTATTGCTGTTTATTGGATAACTTCAATTAGTGGTGATCTTAATATTGGGGTCAGGCACATCCTTCCAACCTTTGCTCCCACTTATCTAATTCTTACTTTCATAATCAAAAGAGTGCTGGAAAGTTCAAAAAGTAAAAAAGAAAAGTTGGTTTTTGTTTCTTTGCTTTCACTAATGATTGTTTGGTATGTTGTGTCCTCGCTGGCAGTATTCCCTCATTATCTCTCATACTTCAATGAACTTGCCGGTGGCTCCAAGAACGGATATAAATATGTTGTTGACTCAAACTATGACTGGGGACAGGATTTAAAAAGATTACAGCAGTTTGTTAAGGACAATAATATCCAAAAAATTTATGTTGATTATTTTGGAGGTGACGATGTAGAATACCGACTTGGTGATGCCTGGCAAAAATTTGATCCTAAAAAAGAAAAGCCAAAAGGATGGCTAGCAATTTCTGCCACTTTTCTCCAAGGAGGTATTGGAAGACCTATAAGAGGATTTGGCCAGCCAACAGGATATTACCGCTGGCTTTTAGATTACAAACCAGTAGCCCGAGCAGGAAATTCAATATTTATTTATTACATCAAATAAGAAATTTATTTTTACTCTGTTATTTTTTCTTTTAGTTTATAAAAAATCTCATCAAACCTTAAATCAATATATTCTACTTGAGATAGATTCTCCTTTTTTATTTTTTGATCAATCAAAACTTCTAAATTGTCCAACTGCTTTGCTAAATCTTTTTCTAACGAAAAAATAACTTTCCAACCCCTCTCAGCCAAAACTTCTACTTTGAATGGATAGAATTTGATTAAAGAAATCTCTTCTTCGGGATAGAATTTATCTTTGATAAGAAATAATGCCTCTATTTCTTTTTGGTTGAGTATTTTTTTCCCAAGAAAACAATCTTTTGTTTCTTCTTTTTGAACAAGAAAAAGTTGCGAATTATTTTCTTCTCTAAAAATTACCCCTTCTTTATCCATTAAAAATGTTTTTTGACATCCTGAGAAATTAGCAATTGCCCTACGTTCCTCTACCTGAATTGTAAGCGTTTTTGGAAATTTTCTTTTAATAAAAACTTTTTCTACCTGAGGATATTTTGTCTGAACAGATTCTCTAAGTTCTTTGGCAGAAACTAAAAAAATGCTTTGAGAAGAAAGAAAAACAAACTTCCGGGGTATTTTCTCTTTACAAAAATTTAAAAGTTCGTTTTTATCAATGGTTTCGGTGCCTGTTATTTCTAAATATTTTACTTGAAACCAAGAACTAAAAAAAAGAGCCCAGACCAAGAAACCTATAAACAAAATAGTTGCGAGACCTATCCAGAAACCCTTTCTTTTATATAAGGGTTTCTTCTTTTTTCTGAATTTTGGCCCCTTTCTTCCTTTCTTTTTGGAAAACATATTATAGCGCCTGTTTTAATACCCTCTTTTTATTCTTCTTGTGGTTTCAACTATCCAGTTTAACCAATATTTAGGAGACAAAACCAAATCTTTTGTTTTTACATATTCTTCTTTCCTTCCCCCAAAACCTTTCTTAAAAAGAGTAAGCCCCTTCCATGGATGGTTCGGTTTATCTTCTGGAGCAATACCCCAAAAACTATAAAAACTACAACCTCTTTGCTTTGCCTCTTTTATTGCTTGCCATTGTATCAAATAACTTACTGGTATTTTTGAATATCTACGCAAAGAGGCTCCGTGATGATAAAAAGCGCCATTTTGCCAATATACAATAACAGCACCAGCAACTATTTCGTTTTTATATTTTCCCAAAAGAATCAATATTTGATTATCTTTTTTAAATGTCTCTAATTGATTTTTGAGAAATTCAAAAGAAAAGGGCACAAAACTGTGCCGAGAGGCTGTTTCTTGATAAATTTTATAGAATTGTTTTAAATCTTCTAATGATTGGCTTTTTTTAATCTGAATCTCTGAATTTTTTTGGGCCTGTCTTATCAAATATCTTGTTGTTTTTCTCATTCCATACAAAAGTTCTTCTT
>CAYNAX010000041.1:0-4845 GCA_964395745.1 uncultured Candidatus Saccharibacteria bacterium
CAATTCATCTATTTTCTCTAAAACAATACCTGAACCTCTCACCACTGCGGTAAGAGGATCTTCCACAATTTTGGTGGGAATTTTTGTCTCTTTAGCAACTAAACTATCTAATCCTTCTAACAATGCTCCACCGCCCGCCAGATAAATTCCCCGTGACATAATATCTGCCACAAGTTCAGGTGGCGTTTCCTCAATAACTTGCTTAATAGAAAGCACAATTTCTTTAACAGACTTCTCCAGCGCCTTTCTAACTTCTTCTTTGTTAATTGTTACTTCTTCGGGCAAACCGCTAACTAGATTTCTTCCCCTCATAGGCATTTCTCTTTCTCTGTCTTGTCTATTTTTTGTTCCATAGGCTGATCCTAACTTGATTTTTATTTGTTCAGCGGTCCTCTCGCCTATCAATAGTTTATATTCTTCTTGGGCAAAGTTAATGATGTCGCTATTTAGTTTATCTCCGGCTGTTTTAAGACTTTTGGAATGAACAATCCCTCCCAAAGAAATAATAGCAATTTCTGTTGTTCCTCCTCCAATATCTACTATTAAATTTCCCCCTGCTTCCTGTACCGGCAACCTTGCCCCAATGGCAGCCGCCATTGGTTGTTCGATTAAAAATACCCTGCCTGCCCCGGCATTGATTGCCGCCTCCCTTACTGCTCTTTTCTCTACCTCTGTTAAACCACAAGGAATGCCTACAATTACTCTTGGACGGGGAAAAACAATTCTATCTTTGTAAACCTTTTTTATAAAATATCTCAACATTTCTTCGGCTATCTCAAAATCAGAAATTACTCCCTTTACTAAAGGTCTTGTTGCCACTATATGAGCCGGAGTTCTTCCAACCATCTTTTTTGCCTCCTTACCAATAGCCAAAACTCTGCCTGTTTTTTGATTGATAGCCACAACTGAGGGTTCTCGTATTACAATCCCCTCGCCTTTTACATAAACAAGAGTATTTGCTGTTCCCAAATCTATAGCAATATCCTTCTCAAAAGAAGAAAATGCTTTTCTTAAAAAATTAAGCCTTTTTTTCATATGCCCTAATATATTTAATAATATTACCTAACTTAATAAACTCTGTTTTCTCTTTATCTCTTTTTTTAATTTCTGCCTGATGTTTAGAAAGATTCTTTTTGCTTATTATCAATCTCAATGGTATGCCTAACAAATCGGATTCTACAAATTTCTCACCAGGTAAAACATCTTTTCTATCATCATATAATACTTCTATCTGCTCTCTTTTTAAATCTCGATATATTTTCTCTGCCAATTGATAAACTTTTTTGTCTTTAATTTCTACTGGAACAAGATGCACCAAAAAAGGAGCAACTTCTCTGGGCCAAATAATTCCTTTCGAATCATTATTGATTTCAACAACTGCAGCCATCAACCTTCCCAGTCCTATGCCATAACATCCCATAATTACTAGTTTCTTTTTGCCATTTTTGTCGGTAAAAGTAAGGTCAAAACTTTTAGAATATTTGGTTCCCAAAGGAAAAATATTTCCAATTTCTATACCTCTCCCCTTTTCTAATACTCCCTTTTTACACACAGGACATCTTTTTCCTTCTTTACCTTTAGCAATCTCTTTATTTTGAGCAAACTGACATTTAGGACAAAAGATAATTCTATCTTCTCCTACCGGGGTTAAAACCTGAAACTCGTGAGTAACCGATTGAGTAAATCCTTCTCCTGACGCCTCAACCACAATGGACTTCAACCCACACCTTTTAAAAATCTTTAAATATACTTTGATAACCTTATTATAGAATCTTCTAAAATCTTTCTCGTCAGTATGAAAACTATACAAATCCTTCATAATAAATTCTCTTGTCCGAAGAAGACCGCCAGTAAATCTCAACTCGTTTCTAAATTTTATTTGAATCTGAAATAAAGCCAGGGGCAAATCTTTATAAGACGATATTCTTTCTTTTGCAATTTTAGTAATTACCTCTTCGTGAGTTGGCCCTAAAACAAACTCTTTCTTGTGTCTATCTTTTAACTTAAATAAAGTGTCACCCATCGTTTTCCATCTACCTGTTTTTTCCCATAAATATCTTGGATGCATCACGGGCATATATAACTCCTGAGCGCCAATTCCTAACATTTCTTCTCTGATGATCTCTTCTATTTTCTTATGAACTAAAAACCCAAGAGGCATCAAAGTATAAACTCCAGAAGCCAACTGATCAATAAAATCTCCCCTATATAATAATTTGTGAGAAATGGCCTCTATCTCTTTGGGAACAGTTCTTTTTGTTTTATAAAATAGTGTTGATTGGCGCATATAATTTAAGGAAAAATTATATTTTTAAACTGATGGATGTCTTTGAAGGTAATTAAAATTAGTAGAATTATAATAAAAGCGAAACCAAATTCATTAACTTTCTGTTCCAGTTTTGGGGGGACAGGTTTTTTAAAAACAGCCTCATAAATAACAAAAATCATTCGTCCTCCGTCGGCTCCAGGAATAGGTAAAATATTTACCATAGCCAATCCTAAAGAAATAAGAGCCACAAGATTTAAAAGCTGCCAAAAACCTGCCTGAAGTGTGATTTTTATCATTGCAATAATTCCTACAAAACCTGCAACCGATGATTCTAAAGGTTCTATTGTTCTTTGAGCAAAAGATTGTTTTACAAAATAACCCAAAGCAGAAAAAGAATAATGAATCAAATTAAAACTATGAAGGAAGCCGGAAAATATCTTTTCTATGGGTTTTTGGTATTCAATTTTTATTGTTCCTGCAACCGCTACTCCTAATGGTCCCTGATTTTCAGGGTATTCTTTTCTGGGAATTACCTCAATTTCTCTTTCTTTATTGCTGATAAGATTCTTTGTCTGAACAGTCAGTTTTTCTCCTGCGTGTTCTTTGACATAACTAATAAAATCATCTACTTTCTTTATTCTTTCCCTATTTAAAGAAAGAATAACATCGTAAGGGCTTATGCCTGCCTGCTCTGCAGGAGAATCAGAAGCCACCATAAGCACTACTGGTAAAATTTCCTGCTTCCCAAAAGGAAAATGATAGTCAAAAAGAAGGGTTTGGTAACTGCTAAAATTGTGGGCAAAAAGAAAGATGTATAATAAAAAAACTGCTAAGATAATATTGGCAATAATGCCTGCTAATATAACTTTTGCCTTTGTTTTTGGGGGCTGAGCGCAAAAACTTCTTTTATCCTCTAAAAGTTTTTTGCTTGGGCTCTCTCCATATATTTTTACAAACCCGCCAAAGGGAATAAGATTAATAGAATAAAGAGTTTCTCCTATTTTTTTTCCAAAAATTCTTGGAGGATAACCTATGCCAAATTCTTCTACCTTTAGACCGGCTCTTTTAGCAGCAAGAAAATGCCCAAACTCATGAATCACTATCAAAACAGTTAAGATAAGGGCGGATAAAAGTAAAACAAAAAGTAAATTTAACATAACACACAAAAGTTATAAGTTGATTATTGAAGAATTTCTTTTTTCTTTTTTTCTTCTAAATCGTCTAAAGTTTTATTAAATTCTTCTACTATCTCTTCTATTTCTTCTTTCAGTTTAAATTTTTCATCTTCTGAGATTTCTTTTTCCTGAAACTGTTTTTGAATTTTTTTGATAAACTCATCTCTCCATTTTCTTATTACTTCTCTTGCTTCTTCTTTTTTTCTGCCCACCTGCGAAATGAGTGATTTTCTAAACTCCTCAGTTAAAGGAGGTAAATTTATTCTAATAATATCCTTGTCTACCACAGGCATTGCCCCAATATTCTCTTGACTTAAACTTTTTACAATTGCCTCTATGGCGTTTTTATCCCATGGCTGAATAACAATCTGACGAGGCTCGGGACAGGAAATGGCTGCTATTTGTTTAAGTAATGTTTTACTCCCGTAATATTCTACCGGTACATCTTCAACTAAGGCAGGTGTTGCCAAACCGCTTCTAATCTTTTGAATTTCCTTTTTAAAATAATCAATTACTTTATTTAGTTCTATTTTTAGTTCGTTTAGAATATTTTGATTGTTCATAGTTCTAAGAAAAATATTTCTAAAGCCAATCTTTGGTTAATATTAGTGGTTGAAAATAAATGAATAATGTTTTCCAACAATTTAATTAATTTAATAAGGTGTTGTGTATCCCAAGAACAGTTACTGTTGGAAGACTTCTCAAGCAGTGTTTTTCTTAAAAAAGCAAGCCAAACAAATAAAGTTCTTTCTTTTTCTTCTGAATCTTTTAACCTCTTCGCGTAATTAAACCGCCCAAAAAGAGGAGATTTTTTTAACTTTAAAAGATCCTCTACAAATTTTTCATTTTCTTTCAGTAAATTCTTATTTTCTAAATACTGATGGATAACACCTGGTCGTCCTTTTCCTACCAACATAAGCAACTCTTTTTCTTTTTTAGTTAAAGAAGCATTCTTTAACATTAATTCTATTTCTTTTTCTTCAACAAAATGAAAATGTATCGGTTGGGCACGAGAACGAATTGTTGGAAGAATAACATCGGGAAATTCGGAAACTAAAATGATAATTTTTTTTCCTTGAGGTTCTTCTAAAAGTTTTAAAAGAGCGCTTTGGGCTTCATGAGTAAGTCGATGGGCATTATCAATAACCGCCACTTTATACTTTCCGCCCGAGGTAATAGATATTTTTTCTTTAAGTGTCCTTATCTCTTCTATAGAAATCTTTTTGGCGGCATTACTACTAGGTTTTATGAGCAGAAAATCGGGATGAATTAAATTATCTACTTGATAACAATCCTGACATTTGTTACATGGCTGAGATTTCTGGTTTTCACATAAAACTAATTTAGCAAATTCTAAAGCCGTTTTCTTTTTTCCTACACTTTCTGGTCCGGTAAATAAAT
>CAYNAX010000042.1:0-1326 GCA_964395745.1 uncultured Candidatus Saccharibacteria bacterium
CCCGACAATATCCCCGGAGAACTCAAAGCCAAATCAGCCAATGAATTATGGGCATCAAAAAAAGCAAAAGAAATAATAGATCAGATGAAAATTCCCTACGAAAATGTTATTTATTCTTCTTTTGATATTGATACCGTGATCTTTCCTGATTATTTCTCCCGACTCACATATTGTTATCTTACCTCAAAAAATCCTTTAAGAACCAGTTTTCAACCTATTCCTTTGTTTTTAAACAATATATGGCAGGTGCCGGTTATCTCAAGAGTTTTTTCTTTGTCAACAAGTTTTTGGCACATCATTAATCAAGAAAGAGAAGAAAAACTAATTACTTTTTCCTCTCATTCTATGCCCTTTAAGGCATTGGTAGATGTTGGATTCAAAATGCCCAATGTGGTTTCAGACGATTCAAGAATTTTCTGGCAATGTCTTCTTTATTATGACGGAGAATATTATACAAAGCCCCTTTATTATCCTATTTCAATGGATGCTAATTTGGCAGAAAGTTTTTTTAAAACCCTCAAGCATATTTATAAACAGCAAAGAAGGTGGGCTTATGGAGCAGGGGAGATTCCCTATGCCATTTTTGGTTTTTTAAAAAACAAAAACATAGACATAAGAAAGAAAATTTCCTTTTCTTTGGAACTTTTGGAAAGTCACTGGAATTGGGCTTGCGGCTCTATTATTCTTTTGTTTTTTGGCTGGCTTCCTTTGGTTTTAGGCGGGCAAGATTTTTCCCAAACAATTTTTGCCTATAATCTCTCCCGAATGGTTGGCAGAATTTTAACTGCCTCAATGATAGGGCTTCTTTCTTCTGCTTATTACGCATTTTATATTCTTCCTCCAAAATCTCCGGGCGCCAAAAAGAAAAATCCTTTACTTATTGTCTTGGAATGGTTTACAGTTCCTTTTACAATGGTTTTCTTCACTTCTTTACCTGCTTTAGATGCTCAAACACGATGGTTTTTTGGTAAATATATGGGATTTTGGGTAACTCCCAAAATCAGAAAACACCCCAAAACCTCTCTCTCACAAGGGACCCCTCGCAAAGGCGATCCACAAAGGAGACCAAAGGGGACAGTCCCCAAGGGAAGGGGGTGGTTGAGCCCTTGAAAATAAAGACTTCCCGAGTCCTATTTTTATAAATGGCACAATTTTGATCAATTTTGATCAGGAGATTCGTTTCTTATTACTTTATTAATTTGACCAAGACGTTTGGATGTTATAGAATATAGAAGTTTGGAGAGGTGCGCCGAATGGTAAGGCAACGGCCTGCTAAGCCGTGCCCCTTTTTGGGGTCTGCGGGTTCGATTCCCGCCCTCTCCGCCC
>CAYNAX010000042.1:1426-4661 GCA_964395745.1 uncultured Candidatus Saccharibacteria bacterium
CACTGACCTCTGTCCTCGTAGCTCAACGGATAGAGCGCAGGCCTGCGGAGCCTGAGATGGAGGTTCGATTCCTCCCGAGGACACCTAACCGTTGCATCCAAACTCTCACAACAGATTTTGGCAAACTACTTATATTAAAAGAGCAAGGCTCAACCTTGTTCTCTTTTAAGTTTTGTTTATGTTTTTTGAAGAGAGTGTGTTAGAATTTAAAAAAGATATGGAGTTATTAGATAAGCCCATCTCAGAAACTAAAGAAATACCTCAGAGTTTCAAAAAGAAATTTCAGAAATTGGGAATTTCCACTCTCAAGGATCTTTTATTTTATTTCCCTCGCAGATACGAAAACTTCTCAAAAGTAGTACCCATATCCCAGTTGAAAATCAACCAGACAGCGTGTATTGAAGCAGAAGTTAAGTTTATTGAAAATATCAAAACTTATAAAAAAAAGTTTGTTATTACTCAAGCGCTTGTAAGCGATAAATCAGGAACTTTGAGGGTTGTCTGGTTTAATCAGCCATTTTTAATAAGAACAATTAAGGACGGCGATAAATTATATCTTGCTGGTAAGTTAGTATATACCAAAGCAGGACCTTTATTTCAAAATCCCATCTTTGAGAAAATTACCCCAGAGAAGAAAGTTTGTCTACATACTAAAAGGATTGTTCCTATATATTCAGAAACCGAAAGAATAAGTTCAAAATGGATTCGTTTTGTCCTTTATCCACTTCTTAAAAAATTCGCAAAGGAGATACCAGAAGTTTTGCCCGATTTTTTAATAAAAGAATTGTCTTTGATGCCTGTTCAAGAAGCAATTTTTGAAATACATTTTCCCTCCAGTTTGCCAAAAGCGAAGAAGGCAAGATATAGATTTGCTTTTCAAGAACTCTTTCTTTTAGAGCTTTTTATTCTAAAAGAGAAATACCAAAACCGCTTAGAAAAAGCCCCCAAAATATTTCCCAAAATAGAAATTGTTAAGGAATTTGTAAAATCTTTACCCTTTTCTTTAACTAATGACCAGAAAAAAGCCGCCTGGCAGATTTTAAAAGATATGGAAAAGGGATTTCCAATGATGCGACTTTTACAAGGAGATGTGGGTTCGGGCAAAACAGTGGTTGCCGCCCTCGCTTCATTAAATACAGCAAAAAATTCTTATCAAGTGGCTTTTATGGCGCCAACCGAAATTTTAGCCAAACAACATTTTGAAACTTTTAGAGAATTTCTTAAAGATTTTAATCTTAACATCGGGCTGCTTACCTCAAAAAAAGATCTTCTAATTTCAAAAAAACTCCCAAAAGAAATAATAGAAATTTCAAAAAAAAGATTGCTGGAAAAAACAAAAAGGGGAGAAATAGATATTTTAGTAGGCACCCACTCTCTTATTCAAGAGAAAGTAAAATTCAAAAGATTAGGCCTTGTAATCATAGATGAGCAACATCGTTTTGGCATCTATCAAAGGGCTGAGCTAATTAAAAAAGAAAAATCAGAAGAAGGAGATTATTTGCCACACCTTCTTTCTATGACAGCGACACCCATTCCTCGAACACTGGCTCTTACTGTTTATGGCAATCTAGACATCTCCTTACTTAAAGAAATGCCGAAAGGCCCAAGAAAAGTAAAAACAATAGTTTTTTCTCCAAAGCAAAGAGAAAAGGCCTATAAATTAATTCGCCAGGAAATTGAAAAAGGCAGGCAGGCATTTGTGATCTGTCCAAGAATTGAGATGAATAATTCGAAAATAGAAATGAAAGCCGTCAAGGAAGAATACGAGAAACTTTCAAAAAAAATATTCCCCGATTTCAAAATTGGTATTCTTCACGGAAAAATGTCTGCAACCGAAAAAGAAAAGGTAATGAAAGATTTACAAAGAGGAAAAATTCAGATTTTGGTTTCAACTTCAGTGGTAGAGGTAGGCATAGATATACCAAATGCTACAGTAATGCTTGTTGAAGGAGCAGAGCGGTTTGGGTTGGCGCAACTTCATCAGTTCAGGGGAAGAATTGGAAGAGGAGGGGACAAATCTTATTTTTTATTATTCTCTGAATCGTCTTCCAGAAAGGTTTATCAGAGGTTAAAATCCTTAGAGAAAATAAATAATGGGTTAGAGTTGGCAGAAATTGATTTAAAATTAAGAGGCCCGGGTGATTTTATTGGTAAAAGACAATGGGGCATTCCTGATTTAGCAATGGCCTCTTTGCAAGATATAGAACTAGTAGAATTGGCAAGAGAAAGCGCAAAGAAAATTCTTGAAAAAGATTTTTTTCTGAAAAACTATCCACTCCTTGCCAAAGAACTTTCAAAATTTAAAAAAGAAATTCATTTTGAATGATTTGTCTTAAATTCTCTTGCCACACAAAGCCCCCACACTTTTTTTGCCCCGTTTTGTTTGAGAATTTTGGCTATTTCGTCCATTGTTGCTCCGGTAGTAAAAACATCGTCTATTATAAGAAAGTTTTTGTTTTTCACAGAAAAATTTATGTTTTTGTTTATTTCAAAAGCCCCCAAAAGATTGCTTTGTCTTTCTTCTTTAGAAAGTTGTATCTGGGGTACAGTTTTTCTTTTTTTGGTAACCAAATCTAAACAATATTTTGCCTTTAAGGCTTTTACTAAAGTTTGTGTAAGTTCTTTTGTATGATCAAACCCTCTCTTTTTTATTTTTGAATAATGCGAAGGAACTGGCACAAAGATAAAATCAGAAAAGTTTTCAAAAAATTTATTGTTTGAAAGTTTAAAGTGAGATATAATTAACAAAGAAAGAGAGTTTTTTAATTCAATAAGATAGGGAGGGTATTTAAAAGAATGAATAACCCGCTGCAATATTGCTTGATTATAATCAGCGGCAAATATTAATCCATCTAAATAATGGTTTCTTTGACAGGAAGAACAGGTTTTTCCAAAAGAAGAGGGTTTTTCGCAAAAAGGGCAGTAGTAATGTGTAGCAATCTCTATAAGAGAAAAGCAATCTTCACACAAATAGTTACTCCCAGAAGAACAAATTAGACATTTTTTTGGAAAAACAATTTCTAAAATTTTTTCTAAAATTTTTCTCACAGGATTAAATATTGTATAATTAAACTATGAAAATTAATTTTTGGGGCAAAATTTCTGCGGGACTTTTTTCAAAGAGTGTTCTTGGAATAGATATCGGAACCGCCTCTATTAAAATTGTAGAACTTTCTGACAAAAAGACAAAAAAACTTTCAAATTATGGTCAGCTTCGTTCTGAATATTTTGCAGG
>CAYNAX010000043.1:0-4458 GCA_964395745.1 uncultured Candidatus Saccharibacteria bacterium
CAACAGGATCAACAGCAAACCGAACAACAAGAAGAACAAAGCCAAGATCAACAAACCGGATCAGGTGAAAGCGGGTCAGTTACGGCACCACAGACCCAACACCAGGATCAACAAAATAATTAAATGTCGAAATGTCGAGATTTTGAGATATTGAAATAAAGTTATTAAAAATCTCTTGATCTTTTTTGGGTTAAGGTTATAATAATCAAGGATCTTTGAAAATATTTTTGATAAGGAGTGATAGAAATGAAAAAAGAAGAGATGAAACAGCAGGAAGTTAGTGAAGAGCTGGAGAGTTTGGTTGAAGAATATCGGCGGGCAAGGAAAGCAGCACAAGAAGCAACACAAAGGGCTTATAGGGCGCGTCAAAGAATTGTATCTATCATCACAAATCCTCAGTTTAACCAGGGTACGGACAAGCATCCCTTGTACAAAACTAAGCGTTTTATTGTCGAATTGACTCCTTATAAAACAGCAAAGGCAATTCCTTCAGAAATTGTTGCCTGGGTGAGAGCAACTTTTAGTGGTCGAAAAGAAAGAAAAGAGATGTTGGACGCGCTTTTCCCCGATAAGATTCTGTTAGAAGGGCTAAAAATCGCAGAGAAAAAGGGAAGCAATGTTTCCGCTCTTTTAGAAAAAGTAGAAATCACTAGAACTTGGCGAATAAAAGTTAAAAAGAAAGGAAGCTAAATGAAATTAGAAGCACGGGGTTCTATAGGGAATGTGGTTGAGGTGTACGTTGTACAAGGCACAGGCCCAGGATTTTTTCTAAGGTTTCGAAAAAGACCAAGAGAAGAAGAACCTCTCTTGATATTTGTTGGAAGATACGACAAAGAGCGATTATACGAAGGAGATCTAACTCTTCCACCCGGTCTTCTGGCTCGGGCCCAACAACTTGCCGCGGAACGATTCCAAAAAGCATCTCGCTCTTGTAAGCATATTACCGGAGAACAGTTGCCGCTCCTTTAGAGGAGCGGCTTTAATTTTAAAAAATTTTATGATAAGATAAAACAATTATCAATTCTTAATTATTATTTATGAGTTATTATTTTGCTATATTAGTTGCCGGCTTTGGCGGAGGAACAATAAGAGGACTAATGGGTTATCTGAAACATCAGTTTTCTTATAAAAATGTTGGCTTTGATGTTTTTTATTTTCTTGCCGTTGTTTTCATTTCGGGAGTAATTGGAATATTGTGCGCTGCGGCAATTAATGAATTAGGGTTAACAATTAAGGGAGTAGAGTATTTTTCGCCTGCGTTGGCTTTTGTTGTTGGGTATGCCGGCGGCGATTTTTTAGAGGGGGTTTATAAAATCATTATTAAAAAGATAAAATGAACAACTGGCTCTCTTTGGAAGAATTTAAAAGAAAATATGGCCATATGGTTGGAGATTTATGGGTGCCCCGAGTAACTGCCATTACTGATATTGTGGCAAAACCTGGGCTTTTAAGATATTACGCTGCTCAAGAAAATTTTGCCGCTGCCCAGAGAAAGCTTAGAAATTCTGCTAATTGGGGAACTTTAACTCACCAAACAATAGAAGAGATATTAAAAGGAAACAAACCTGAAGTTCATCCAAAAATTTTACCCTCGATTGAGGCGTTTTTGGAATGGAAATCTCAACATCAAATTGTAGTGCTAGACCCAGAGCGCGATATTGAAAAATTTGTTTTTCATCCTGAACAATTATATGCAGGTAGAATGGATGCTTTAGTAGAAATTGATGGAGTGTTAGGAATTCTAGACATTAAAACAGGCACAGGCATTTGGGAAGAATATTTTCTTCAAACCGCGGCTTATTTAGAAGCATATAATAATCTTGTTCCTGAAAAAGAAAGGGCAAAAACTAGATGGATTGTTAGAGTAGATCAGTATCAAGAATGCTTACTTTGTGGTGCGAAAAAAAGAGAAAAGAGTGGGGAAGAGGTTGTAAAGGGAGGAAACCCTTTTTGCCAGCATCATTTTAGTGAGCCCAAAGGGTTTATAGAATTTAAAGAATTGCCTGATTTTGAAAACGACATCTCTGCATTTTTGCACGCCAAAAATCTTTGGGAATGGTACAACAGAGAATATCTAAAACAAATCAAAAATTATCCTAAATTTAAATAACAAAATTCAAAGTTAAAAAATAAAAATTCAATTCAAAATTATGACAAAGGAGGAGGCGATAAATTTTTTAAAAGAGAACATTCAAACTCAAAATTTGGTGAAGCATTCTTTGGCTGTTGGGGCAATAATGAAAGCATTGGCAGAAAAATTTGGCAAAGACCCAGAAAAATGGGAAATCTGTGGGCTTTTGCATGATATTGATTATGAAAAAACAAAAAATAATCCCGCAGACCATTCTTTAATTGGAGCAAGAATGCTTCAAGAAAAAGGGTTGGATGCAGAAATTGTTGAAGCGGTAAAAACGCATAATGAAGCGCATGGAATTGAACCCCAAAGTTTAATGGCAAAGGCGTTATATGTTTGTGATCCTTTATCAGGTTTAATTGTTGCAGCAACTTTGGTTCTGCCCTCCAAAAAACTGCAAGATTTAACCACCCAAAATGTTTTAAACAGATTTAAAGAAAAAGCATTTGCAAGGGGAGCCAACAGGGAAATTATTAAAAAGTGTGAGGAATATCTAAATCTTTCTTTAGAAGAGTTCATTGAAATTGCACTGAAAGCGATGCAGGGAATAAGTGGAGAACTGGGATTGTAATTAAAACTCAAAACGCAAAAGTCCTGCCCGCTCGGCAGGCGGGCAAAAGTCAAAACCACAGCCTAAAAGTTAAAAGTTCAAAAACTAAAATGAAAAATAGAGGTTACCATCTAATACTAAAATTAAATTTTGCGTTTTAAGTTGCGCAAAGCAACGAGCTTGCCGCGCAACTTTTCGTTGTGGTTTTACGTTTTGAGATTTGACTTTTGACTTAAATTTATGAAATTCCTCGCTGACCTACATATTCATTCAAAGTATTCCCGGGCAACTTCGTCTCAGGCTGATTTAGAACATTACGCTGAAAAAGCAGAAGAAAAGGGAATAGATATAATCGGCACCGGAGATTTTACTCACCCTCAATGGTTTTCTGAAATTAAAAATAAACTGGAGCCCGCAGAGCCGGGGTTTTTTAAATTAAAAAATTCAGAAAATAAAACGAGGTTTATTTTAACAAGCGAAATAAGTTGTATTTATTCCAAAAATGGCGCGGTTAGAAAAATTCATCTTTTGGTTTTGGCTCCGTCAATTGAAGTTGTTGAAAAAATCAATGCCCAACTTGGATGGATCGGAAATTTGAAATCAGATGGTAGGCCAATTCTGGGGTTAGATGCAAAAGAACTTGCTAAAATTGTGTTAGATGCCTCTGAAAATACAATGATAATCCCTGCGCATATTTGGACCCCGTGGTTTGGTATGTTTGGTTCAAAATCTGGTTTTGATTCAATTGAGGAATGCTTTGAAGAATATACAAAATATATTTATGCTGCTGAAACTGGATTAAGCGCCGACCCAAAAATGTGTTGGCGCGTCTCAGATTTAGACAAATTAACTCTTGTGAGCAACTCCGATGCCCATTCGCCAGAAAAATTAGGAAGGGAAGCAAATGTTTTTGATACAGAATTAAATTATCATTCAATTATTGAGGCAATAAAAAACAAAGATAAGACAAAGTTTTTATATACCATTGAATTTTATCCAGAAGAGGGAAAATATCACTATGATGGCCATCGCAACTGCGACATTTCTCTTTCGCCTAAAGAATCAAAAAAATATAATAATATTTGCCCGGTTTGCGGAAAACCCCTTACTTTGGGAGTGCTACATCGAGTAGAAGAACTTGCTGATAGAGAAGAAGGATTTGTTCCGTCAGATGCCATTCCTTATAAAAGTTTAATACCTCTCAAAGAAATTATTGCTGAGGCGCTTTCCTGCGGTACTGCCACCAAAGAAGTAGAAAAGGAATATAAAAACCTGATCAGCCATTTCAAAAATGAATTTAATGTTCTTTTAAATGTCTCTTTTCAAGACCTCAAAAATATTACTCTGCCCGAAATAGCCCAAGGAATTATTAAAGCAAGAAATGGCGAAGTATATATAGAACCCGGCTATGACGGAGTTTTTGGCAAGATTAGAATTTTTTCTCCTCAAGAAAAACAAAAAACTCCAGGGCAGACAACTCTTTTTGGTTAAATTCATTTGACCAAACAACAATTAAGTCCTAAAATATCATAATGAAAAAAAGAGGCAAAAAAAACATAGAAAACTCTCCAAGGTTTACAAAACTTCAACCTCCGAAGATAAAAATATTGGGTATCGGTGGCGGAGGATCTTCAATTGTTGAAGAAATATCAAAAATTATTAAAAAAGAGCGACCTCCTTTTCTTTCAAAAATTGAATTTATTGCTGCCAATGTAGATTTGCAGGCAATTAACTCTCTTAAAAGAAACTTAAAAACAATTTATTTTGGCGAAGA
>CAYNAX010000044.1:0-4348 GCA_964395745.1 uncultured Candidatus Saccharibacteria bacterium
CTTCAAAGATTCTCTTATTTCTCTTTCAAATTGAGACATATTATTTCCGACTTATCTTTAGCGTTCAAAAGGATTTCATTGAGTTCATTTAGTTTCTGGCTGGCCAACAAGGTCTTTTTTTCATTTATCAGCATCTTTGCTGTTTTAATCAAATCAATTGCTTTTGTAATGTCTCTCTCATTCAGGCACATCATTTGATTTCACCACTTAATGTAATGCGACCGCCCTTGTTGCAGATTACAATACCTTCGCATTCTATGCATTCATTATCTTCTATAACAACCCCTTTTTTTAATTGCTCTGGTGACACAAGTTTGCATATTGTCATATTACACTCCCAATTTATTTAAATGAGCAAGAATCCTTGTGCATTGCCTCTTGATTTGCTCAAGGAATTTCCTGTAAACAGGATCATTAACCAGCTCGTCCATTGATTTTCTATCTCCCTTGTTTTCAAAAATTGAGCCTTTACCGCCAAAATACATTACCAGAAGAAACGGGGATGTCACAGGGTCTATTTTCTCAAAGCTGATTAATCCTTTTTTGTGCTTCATAATAACCCGGTTTAATCCGCAATCCATCAAAGACCACAGTTAAGGCCAAGCCCGTGGGCTTGCAATGGCAAATATAGGCCAAGCAGTCTTTGTTAATGGGCATACCAGGTATTCTCTTGGCGTCCCTTTATTTTCCGATTTCATTTGCTTCTCCCATTATTTTTTCATACTCATCCCTTATTTCAGTTGGTGAAAACTGCAGATAGTGCGCTGTTGTTGATATGTTTTCATGTCCAAGAACCATTTGAAGTTTTCTCAAGTCACCCCCATGCTTTATCCAGTTTATAGCAAAGGAATTATGTGAAATAAAACCATCTGTAATAAAATTCTGATTTTCTATTGTAAAATCAAATAAAACGGGGTTAAAATTGATTTTTCTTTCTGATACTGAAATTTCGGAAACTTTAAGCCATTTTATATTATCTAATTCCATTATTTTTTCTATCAATTTAACCTCTTTTGCATTAGGATCTATTTCCTTCATTGCCTTGATTATTTTTTCAAGCGTTTTTTTGGTTGGGGATAACATAGTAAATCTCTTTGTTCTCAGCCCATATTTTTCAAATACTGATGAAATATACCCTTTATTAATATGTTTTTTGTAGAATTGCTTAAAAATGGTTTGAATAGGGTATTTATGTAAGGGGGTTTTTATTTCTTTATTTTTCAGTGTTGGAACCAAATTAAAAAATTTGCTTTTATCTATTATATTTAAAGTATATTGCATCTGCCTTATCCTTTTCTTTTTGTTGTTTTTGTCCCTCTGGGGCAAATATGTGGTTCTCAATTTTTCATATAAATGGCTGTCAATGCCAAGCCTTAATAACAGCATTTGAATATCCTTAATTAATTCTTTGCTTGATGATGTAAGGTAACCCTTCCATCCCTCTGCATCATAAAACCCTGCCAAAAATTCTTTTATTTCGCTATCTGTTGCCTCAAATATTTCTTTTGGACATCTTCTGTATTTTTGTAATTTTATCAAATCCAAGTCATCAAAAAATCTTGACAATTCACCAAAATAAATTGTTAATTTATATGAATTTTGATGTTTTTTTATTGTTGTATTGATATTCATAAATAAGGTTTTTATTATTTTTTTATAAAAGTCAATTATTTTCTTGTCTTTGTCATAGAGATAAATGCTATTAGCATCAACAACTGCACATCCGTCCCCAATAAAATATCCAATCAGCCTTGATAATTTTTTTCCAAATGTTTTCCTTCCTTTTATTTTAACATGCTTTATTCCTGCAAGATAAAAACCTTTTTTTATATCTTTTGCCTTTATCTCAGATATTCCGTTTTCAGTTAAGCAAAAAAGCCTGTGTTCAGGTGAGCATAAAATTTCATAGCCACCAGCCTTTATTCTTATAAGTTTTCCCTTATGCATTCCCTTGCCTATTATTTTTGAATTTTTAATTTTATTTTCATTGAAATCAAATGATTTTACACTGCTTTTTTCCATAAAAAATAATTGCCTTGCACTAATAATCTTATTTTTTAAAAATATTCTTGTGTTTGGATGCAGGCAATGTCGGTATGTATGGGGATGGCAATACCTGCTTCCAACTTTATAAATTCCAACCCTTTCTGCTGTCCTCCTGACAATCTGGTGAACCCTCTGCCTGCTGATTGGAAACACCCTTTCATCATTATGTGTTTTCAAATACTGCTTTATCAGGTCAAGCGCCCCCCGGCTAATGGGGACCCTTCTCTTTAATTTTGTTTTCCCCCTTTTTTTAAGCCATGTGATAATGATTATCCTCTCGTCCCACAAAATATCCTCTCTTTTTAGATTAATCAGCTCAGAAACCCTTATGCCTGTTCTCCAAAGTGTTTCGATTATTGCCCGCTCCTGCAATGTGTTGCAGTGCGATAAAATTTTGTTTACCTGCTCTTCGGTTAAATATCCCTTAAGGTCTGACATTGGAACTATGGCCATATTTACATTATATAACTTTTGTATATATAAACTTTAAGGGAAATATGGCCTTGTCCACAGTAATTTTGGTCTCAGCCAACAATAGCATGTAAATGTTTTATTCTCTATATTTACCTCGTTTATAAAGCAAATCAAAAATCTGAATTTTTGATTCTCTCTTAATTCTTTTAATTCTGGATTTTCAAGTATCTCACTTATACAAAGCCTTGGCGTTAATACTGTTTCATTTTTATAATTTATACCAGTTAAAACTATTGAACCCCTTGTTAAACTTATCAATAATATTGACCCAACAATTGTGCTGAACATGATTAAAATTAAGTGCAAATCATCTAATTCCATATTTTTCTTTTTAATTTTTGTATATATAAATCTTAGAAATAGGCCCCCAGATAAAAATCTGGGGGCAGAGGGAGGGATGGAGGGCAGGATAACCTTTACCATAAATATCAAATTAAAAAGCCTGTAATTTTGTAATTTTTATCTTGGATTTTTACAATCTCTATCCTGCCCCTATTTTTATTCCTCTCTTTTCCGCTTCCTTTCCCATGCATGTCAGATAGGGTATTAATCTCTGGCCTTTTGGATATTTTTCTCTCACCATCTTGGAACAGATGTCTGCGGCTTCTGCAAATTCTTTATGCCTTTCTTTAAGCCCCACTGGCGCTGGTTCTGTTATTTTTGTTGTGCATAGTTCTCTTTCCTGCTTGTTGCTAAGAAACCCGATTACGCCTTTCTTGTGGCACAGGTCTTCGCCATTGAGTTTGAAACACTCGCAGGGTCCCTTAATCTCTTCAACTACTATTCCCATAGTTTAATCACCTTTTTTTTCAGCACATTTTAATAGTTTATTCCATGTTTGAAAATCTGCTATCCTAACTTTGTGTATTGCATCATCCCATCTTTTATCGAAGATATGTTTTATAGCTTCATCAAGTAATTTTTTTTCTTCACTTAAATCAATTTTACAATCCTTTTTCATATCTGGAAACCAAGCAAATCTAATATCATCAGTTAAATCTCTTGCTGATATGAAGTCTGGATTTTCCTTTTTCAATTCATTTTCTAATCTATCAAAACTTTTAAATACATTTGCTGATGCTATTCCACATGAACATTTAGCCATAGTTTAATCACCTATTATTTCTTTTCTTGTGCTACAGATAATATCATCTACAGATTTAAAGCAATCAATTGGTTTTTCAAACATTATAAAAATTTCTGTTGGTTTTGATGATATACCTCTTAAAGTGTGTATTTCTTTTCTACCAAAGAAATCTAATTCCCTAATATCGTCTAACCATTCTTGCCTATCCTTTTCCGTAATTTGACATTTAAATTTATTATTATCTTTTAGAAAACAACTAATTCGCAAAGTTTCTGGGAAACTTAAAATTTCAGCCATAGTTTAATCACCTACACTACAGGCATTCTTTACTATTTTCCACACAGCTTGTGATTCTTTGTCTGCTTGTGGCAAAAATCCTAACTTTTCTTCTTCTTTAATCCTATCCAACCATTCTTCAAAATAGGTCGGGTCTTGTGTTGGGGATTTGCCAAACCTTAATCTAAAAAATGCTCTTGCCTTGTCTTCAAGGGAACATTTTTCTATGTCCATATTTTCCTCCTATGCACTTTTTATTAATGCTTCTGCTACAGGTCCTGTGCATGATGCTACAAAATCTTTGTCTGGATTGACTCTTTCACATGCAACAGCTGCCCGTTTTATTACAGTTACCAACTGCTCATCTGTTAATGCAGCCATATCACCACCTCACTTACATGCATTTTTTATTTTTTTATCAATTAAATGAATTAATTTTTCTGCATTATCCCAATCATTTGATAT
>CAYNAX010000045.1:0-4337 GCA_964395745.1 uncultured Candidatus Saccharibacteria bacterium
CCATCAGAAAGTTTTTCATAAACAACTACATCTCCTCTTTCTAAAAACCATCCGGCAATATCTATTGCTTTACTAAAAATACCACCCGGATTATTTCTGAGGTCCAAAATAATTTTTTTAACGCCTCTATCTAATATCTTTTGGGCTGCCTCTCTAAACTGACTATCAACATTTTCTGGAAATTGGAGAATACTTAAATGCGCTATATCGTCATCAATAAATTCTATCTTCACCCAGGGAATTATTATTTTATCCCTAATAATTTCTATTTCCTTTGGTTCTTTCCATCCCTCTCTGTAAATTGTTAGTTTAACAGGTGTTCCTTTTTTACCCCTTATCCTCAAAGCGGCTTCCTCCAATGTTAACTCATTGGTAAGAGTATCGTCTATTTTTAAAATTTTATCTTTGGGGAGAATTCCCGCCTTATAAGCAGGTGTGCCCTCTATAGGAGACACAACTACCAATTGGCCATCTCTCATAGTTATTTCAATGCCCACACCCTCAAAAGACCCAGAAATATCCTCCTGAAACAACTTCGCCTCTTGAGGGTCAAAATAATCTGTATAATCGTCCCCTACCCCTCTTACTAAACCCCTTATTGCTCCATAAAGCATTTTCTGATAATCAACACTGCCAACATATTTTTCTTCTATAATATTCAAAGCATCTAAAATAGCGGTTACATCAATTTTTTGAGAAAGTTGATTATAATGTTGGCGTGTGTAATCTGAGCCAAAATAAAAACCTGCACCTGCTCCTCCAAGAACGGCAAAAAGCAATAGAAATAAAATTAAGAAATGTTTATTGGTCTTTTTTGCCATAAATTAATCTATAAAGAAACTCTAAAATTCTATTTTTCCAGAGGCGTAATTCAAACCATAAAAATAATATCATTCCAAAAATAACAATAATAATGTTTACCCCCCTCAAAATCAGAGTAAAAGCAAGCCCGTGACTACTCAAAAGACCTACAACAGGGAAACCATATGTTTGGCTTACTTCTAAACTTCCCAAGGCAGCAGGAGCTGGAAATATATAAGAAAGTTGTAAAAGCGCGCCGATAGCCAACACCTTTCCTCCTTCAATAAAGCAATTTTCTATGGTTTTTACTATAACCCAAAAAGCAAAAAGAGTAAAGGCAAGTTCTAAAAAAGAAAGTGAAAGAATTTTAAAGAATTTTCTCTTCTGACTAAAAAATTTGGCTGTTTCTTCTTCTATATTTTTTAAAGAATTATCTTTTTGACGAAAATATTTAATTTTTTTCAAATAAAGCTTCTCGGTAATCCATTCTACAATATTTTTGTTGTTTTTTTTCAAATTTTTTTTGAGTTTGATTAAAAAAAATGGCAAAATGAAAAAGGCGAAACATGCAGCCAAACAAGAGAAAAGAATCCAAAGCCATCCTGCCCGAAGATAATAAATTAAAAAGAACAGACCAACAAAAAACATTGTGGTTGATGCTATCAAAAAAATCAACTTATCTACAATGATAGAAACAATAATAAATTCTGAATCATCGCCCACTCTCTTTTTCTCTTCCTCTTTTAATACAAGATACCTCGCTGGTTCACCGCCCATAAATACCACTGGCGTAATATAACTAAAAGCAAATCCTACAAATTTTGCCCATAGGGTTTTCCAAAAACTAATCTTTTGAAATTTTGTTTTTAAAATTACATACCAGCGAAAGCCACCAACTACATTACTCATAAAAACAAGCAAAAAAATCCATAAAAGATTTAAACACCAGAATTTTCTAAGCGATTCCACAACTTTAAAAATCTCTGATTTTCCTAACGCTAACAAAAATAAAGCAATGCCAGCCAAAAAAAGAATACCTGAAAACAGATATTTACGCATATTATAATATTTTAGTATTTTTGGCGGAAAAAAACAATCAAAAAAAATCAGGGAGCTTATTCTGCCCCCTGATAGAATATATGATCGCCCTGAAGCATTTCCTCAACTGTCTTAACTCCCTTCAATATAATCACCGTTACAAGACCATGATGTTTGTCGGCTTCAAGGGAATGATAAATGCGACGCGGGAAAAAGATAATCTCTCTTTTAAGCAGAGGAAAGTCATCAGCAATAGCGCAGTTTTTTGCCCTACCAAACCCAAAAAGCGGCAAAATCCATTCATCTCTCTTAGTGTGATAATGGCAGGAAGTTCTCTTAAGTGGAGGTATTTTTTGTACTAAAATGCCCCAGTCCGGCTTTATTATTCCCTGAAAATAATAAACCGCATCAGATCCAGGCGAAAAAGAACCTATTGGCTGAGAACAATATTCCGAAAAGTCTCCAGAAACACTTACCCAAAATCTTACACCATGGCCTAAAGCAACACTGAACATAAAATCTCCATGAGTTAGTTCTACCTCTTCCTTGCGAAACCCAGCAACAATTTCTAAATTTTCAAAAACGCCGGGTAAAGGACAATTGTTCCTTCCAACAATATCTTGAGGGAGAAAAACCATATTCCCTGACCTACGACCCCTAATATAACCAACCTTTATCATTTCCCGCCTCCTTTTTTCTTTTATACTTTTAATGTCCTGTCTTTCTTTTACAATAAATTTTTCTTTTTGACAAGCGTTAAACAATTTCTCCCAAAAGATAATTCGCCTTCCAACCAATAATTTTTACATTAACCCACTCCCCTACTTTACCATTTTTTAAAATAACTGCCTTAAAGTTGGGCAAACGAGCAATCAAAGTATTATCTTTTCCTTTTTGGGCGATTAAAACTTTTTTAAAAACTCTGCCCAAATATTGCTTTTGATCTTTTGTTTTTATCTCTTGAGAAATTAAATTTAAAAATCTAGATCTCTCTGTTTTAACTCTCTCAGGTAAATCCTTTAATTTTGATGCCTCCGTATTTTTTCTTGGTGAAAATTTTGTGATATTGATAATATTTGGTTTGATTTCTTTGATTAACTTCACGCTTTCCTGAAAATCTTCTCCTGTTTCTTGAGGGAACCCCACAATGAAGTCAGTAACAATAGTAATTTCTGGAATTTCTTTTCTTAAAAGAGAAATCATTTCTCTAAAATCATCTGCCCTATATCCCCTTCTCATTAATTTTAATATTTTGTCAGATCCGCTTTGAACCGGAATATGCAAGTACTTATAAACTTTCTCTTTCTTTAAAATATTAATCAGGGGCTTAATTATTGGCTTTATAAAAGAAGGGTTTGCCATTCCTAATCTTATTCTGAATTCTTTGTCTATCTTGAGAATTTCATTTAACAACATGGGTAGTTCTAAATTCTTTCTGTCTAAGCCAAAACACCCTAAATCCTGAGAGGTAAGATGAATTTCTTTTGCTCCTCTCTCTAAAAAATATTGAATTTCTTTTAGGATATCCTCAATTTTATAACTTTTCAGTTTGCCTCTGGCAAACTTTGTGGCACAATACGAACAATTTCCCATACAACCCTCAGAAATTGGCACAATTGCCACGCAAGAATCTTTATCAATTACTCTTTGAGAATAACATTTTGCTTTATTAATTTTCCTTTTAGATATCTTTATTACTTTTTTTCCTCTTAGAACTTCTAAAGCCACTTCGTTAATCTTAAGAAGATCTTCAGGACCAATTACTCCTTCAACCATATCCATAATTTCCGGATTTATCAATGGAAGACATCCCGCTAAGATAATCTTTTTCTTATTCTTTTTCAAAGATTTTATCTTTCTTATAATCTTGTTTTCTGTTTTCTGAATAACTCCGCAACTATTAATCACAACAAAATCAGCCTCCTTTTCCGAGGCCTCCTGAAATCTTTGCAAAAGAATTCCTCTGATAATTTCCGAATCTGCCTGATTTAATTTACATCCGTAGGTTTGAAGAAAAAATTTTTGCTTCATTTGGCTTGAATTTTTGACACCGAATTTCTCTGATGTAGTTTATATAACCGAACTCGAACTTGTCTCTGAAACAACTTTTAGTTGTTGAGAAAGCAAGGTTTCAATCGTCGAAAACGTTTATAGTTCTTATTTTATCAAAAATTCTTGATTGATGAAAGATGTCCGCGTCTTCGGCACGGCATGGGGTGGGAAGCGGCTCTCTTTGCGTCAGCAAAGAGGCAAAGCCCGCAAAAATTATTCCTTTTTAATTGAAAAAATTTTGCGCGCGCCCTTAAAAGAAAAATAAAAAATTTTGCGGGTTTTGCTTGTTCCGTGAAAGTTAAGATGAGGCATTAAGTAGAAACTAAAAGCCGTACAAAAACAAAAAAAAATAATAAAATGATTAGCAAAAATCTATTAAGTCAGATTTCTAGTGGGCGTGTCAGGACTCGAACCTGAGACCTTCTCGTTGTAAGCGAGACGCTCTA
>CAYNAX010000046.1:0-4311 GCA_964395745.1 uncultured Candidatus Saccharibacteria bacterium
GCAACTGTTCCTCTTCCTTCTATTGAGAAAACATCTTCCACAGCCATCAAAAATGGTTTATCTAACTCTCTGGTTGGCTCTGGAATATATTCGTCTAATGCTTTTGTTAGTTCAAGAATTGGTTTTGCTGCCTCATCATCTGGAGAATTTACTTCTAATGCTTTGAGAGCCGACCCTCTAATTACTGGCACCTCATCACCGGGAAATTCATATTTCTTAAGAAGCTCTCTCACCTCTGATTCTACCAAATCTATCATTTCTGGATCATCTACCATATCGCATTTATTAAGAAAAACAATAATAGCGGGCACTCCTACCTGTCTTGCTAAAAGAATATGTTCTCTTGTTTGAGGCATAGGACCATCAACTGCTGAAACTACCAAAATTGCTCCGTCCATCTGGGCTGCACCAGTAATCATATTCTTGATATAGTCGGCGTGACCGGGACAATCAATATGAGCATAGTGTCTCTTCTCGGTCTCGTATTCTACGTGTGTAATGTTAATAGTTAAACCTCTTGCTTTTTCTTCGGGAGCGGAATCAATCTGATCTACTGTTTTCTGAGAGGTCTTAAAACCCTTAAGATGCAATACTTTTAATATTGCTGCTGTAAGGGTTGTTTTTCCATGGTCAACGTGACCAATGGTACCAACGTTGACATGGGGTTTTGTTCTTTCAAATTTTTCTTCGGCCATAGTTTAATTTTAGTTATTAATTGTTAATGATTTTTCAATTTTAGTAAATAATCTTTAAAAAGTCAATGTTTTAAAGAGGTAGGTCGTTAAGAGTGATTTCTTCGTCTTGTCGAACTTCTGACTGCTCTTTTTTTGAATCTCCCTCAGAGAGGAGAACCTCTCTTTGAGATATTTTCTCTGGTAACTGAATTGAGTTTTCAGTTGAAATTTCTTGTTCGACCTTTAAAGAATTTTTTGATTCTGAAATATTGTCTTGTGGGTTTTGCTCTGGAATATCCATTTCCAAACGAGAGATTACCAAAGTAGGCTTACCATCTTCTATAATAATTACTTTTCCTCCTTCTTTTTCTATAATTTTTTTAATCATTTCTAAATCCATAAATTTGCTTTAATTATTATTTTGTTCCTTCTATTATTTCTTGAGCAATATTTTCAGGAACCTTCTCATAATGGTCAAACTCCATTGTAAACACTCCTCTACCCTGAGTCATTGAACGCAAAGATGTTGCATATCCAAACATTTCTGCTAAGGGCACATGTGCTCTAATAACTTTCATATTTGTCCTATCTAATGTCTCTAAAATTTTACCCCTTCGAGAATTCAAATCTCCAATTACATCACCGAAATATTCTTGAGGAATAGTTACTTCTAATTTCATTATTGGCTCCAGCAAAATCGGTTTTGCTCTTTTTGTCGCTTCTTGTAAAGCAATAGAGCCGGCAATTTTAAAGGCAGCATCAGAAGAATCTACCTCATGAAATGATCCATCGTATAATGTTACCTTCATATCCACCAAAGGATATCCTGCTAACACTCCTCTCTCCATTGCTTCCTTTACTCCTTTCTCAACTGCAGGAATAAATTCTTTAGGGATAATACCTCCCTTAATTTCGTCTTGAAACTCATATCCTTCGCCTCTTTCCTTTGGTTCTACCCTCAACCAAACATGCCCATACTGACCTCTTCCACCGCTCTGTCTAATATATTTTCCTTCTGCCTCAGCGGTTGTAGTAATAGTTTCTTTATAAGCAACCTGAGGTCTTCCTACATTTGCTTCTACCTTAAATTCTCTTTTCAATCTATCAATAATTATTTCTAAATGCAACTCCCCCATTCCAGAAATAATTGTTTCTCCTGTTTCCTCATCTGTTTTAATTCTAAAAGTAGGGTCTTCTTCGGCTAATTTCTTAAGAGCCGTTGCTAATTTTTCTTGATCTGCTTTTGATTTTGGCTCAATCCTAATAGAAATAACTGGCTCAGGAAAAGTAATTTGCTCCAAAACTATCGGATGATTAGGATCACAAAGAGTGTCTCCAGTAGAAACATTTTTAACACCCACTGCTGCAGCCAGATCACCGGCAAAAACCTCGTCAATTTCTTCTCTGTGATTAGCATGCATTCTAACAATTCTACCAATCCTTAATTTCTCATGGGTGTTGGTATTAAGAACAGAATCTCCTGATTTTAAATGCCCTGAATACACCCTAAAATATGTTAAACTTCCTACAAAAGGATCGGTAGCAATTTTAAAGGCTAAAGCGCAGAAAGGCTCGCTATCTTCCGGCTTTCTACTAATAGTTTCTCCTGTTTTTGGATCAGTTCCCTCAACAGGAGGCAAATCTACCGGTGATGGCAAATAATATATAACTGCATCCAATAATGGTTGAATCCCTTTATTTTTAAGGGCAGAACCGCACAAAACCGGAACTAATTTATAATCAATGACGCTTTTTCTTAAAGCCGACCTTATCTCTTCTGCAGAAATTTCTTTGCCTTCAAGATACTTCTCTAAAAGATTATGATCTTCGGCAGCAATCTTATCTAACATTTTGTTTCTCCATTCCTGGGCTTTTTCTTTAAGATTGTCAGGAATCTCCTCAACAACAACCTTTTCTCCATGTTCTCCCTCAAATCTCCACGCCTTCATTGTAATTAAATCAATCACCCCCTCAAAATTTGATTCAATTCCTATTGGAATTTGCAATGCTATTGCATTAGGGGTTAATCTTTCCCAAATGGATTCGAGGCTTCTTTCAAAGGAAGCCCCAAGCCGATCTAATTTATTAATAAAACATATTCTAGGAACCTTAAACTTATCTGCCTGATGCCAAACAGTTTCTGATTGTGCTTCTACCCCCGCCACTCCATCGAATACTACCACTGCTCCATCAAGCACTCTCAAAGATCTTTGAACTTCTGCAGTAAAATCAATATGCCCGGGGGTATCAATAATATTAATTCTGTACTCAATTTTCTTTCTTTCCTTTGGATCAACTTCCTCAAATGATTTATCTCCTATTAATTTAGCCCTTTCTTCGATGGGAATCCAAAAACAAGTAGTTGCCGCCGAAGTAATTGTTATTCCCCTTTCTCTTTCTTGTTCCATCCAGTCCATAATTGCCTGTCCCTCATGAACCTCTCCGATTTTATGAGAAATTCCGGTATAAAATAAAACCCGCTCGGTAACAGTTGTTTTTCCAGCGTCAATATGAGCGATGATTCCAATGTTTCTATATCTTTCAACAGGATAACTTCTGCTACTCATATATTTTGTTTAAATTTTTTATTTAAATTTACAATCTGCAATTTGCAATTTTAATTTTAAAATTATCCTCCAAAAGAGGCAAAATGAGCAAAGGCCTTGTTTGCCTCTGCCATTTTATGAACATTTTCTTTTTTCTTTACTGCTGCGCCTTCGTTGTTGGCTGCACTAATTATTTCTTCTGCCAATTTCTGATACATTGGCTTCCCCTTCTTTGCCTTTGCTGCTTCGATAATCCATCTTAAAGCAAGCGCTATTCTTCGATGAGGTTTTACTTCCATAGGAACCTGATAAGTAGCACCCCCTATTCTCTTTGGTCTTACTTCCAAAATAGGACCTGCATTTTTAAGCGCTTTCTCAAACACTTCTACTGGATCTTTTTTGGTTTTTTCTTTAATAATCTCAAACGCTTTATAAACTATCTTTCTGGCAACGCTCTTTTTGCCCTTCCTCATTACATAATTAATCAGCTTGGTTACTAAAGCGCTGTTATATATGGGATCTGGCTCAAGTTCTCTTCTTCTTATTTTTTTTGACATATATTATATGGTTATTATGTTTAATTTCTCTATGTTTAATTTCTCTTACTCATCAACTCATAAACTCATAAACTAATTTCTAATTATCCTTCTTTCTTTGTTCCGTATTTACTTCTTGACTGCTTTCTCCCTTCTACTCCACCAACATCCAAAGCCCCTCTTACCACCTTATATCTTACACCTGGAAGGTCTTTTACCCTTCCGCCTCGAATTAAAACAATAGAGTGCTCCTGAATATTATGTCCTTCTCCAGGGATATAAGCAGTTACCTCCATACCATTGCTTAATCGAACTCTACAAACTTTTCTTAAAGCAGAGTTTGGCTTTTTTGGAGTAACAGTAAAAACCTTTAAAACAACGCCTCTTTTCTGGGGCGAGGGATAATCTACTGGTCTATTCTTTAAACTGTTAAAACCAAAACCCAGAGCCGGGGTCTTAGCCTTTTTAACGATTTTCTTTCTTCCTTTTTTTATTAACTGATTAAAAGTGGGCATATTATTGCCTTAAGTAATATCAAAACTATCAAATAAGAAT
>CAYNAX010000047.1:0-4287 GCA_964395745.1 uncultured Candidatus Saccharibacteria bacterium
TTATTACTTGCTTGAAATACATCTTTGTCGGTCTTTATATGCTCTTTTTTGGTCCCCTCAAAAGAAATATCATAAAATATGAATTCAATCATTACAAAGATAATTGATATAAGAAAACTTACAAGAAAGTATCAAAATTACTTTAAAAGGTTTTCTCTAACATTTATCTTCTTTTAAACTGAAGCCATAAGTGATATTATAATATATAGCATTTATCTTAATAAAACCTATGGAAGAAAAAGATTTTTTAGACGATGAATTAATAGAATCCTCCCGCCCTGAGAAACCTTCGGTTGTCTCCAAGCGGTTTCCCAGTATTTTTCTTGCCACCCTTCTGTTAAGTATAATTTTTGGCGCTGTGGGTGGGTTTGCCTTTGTTCAATTATATTGGGAGAATCAACTTGATCAATTATTGAAAAATCTAAAAATTGAATCGCCAATAGTTAAAAAAGAGACGATTGTCCAAAACCAATATATTCCCCAGACCTCTCAGGAAGAGAAAATTATAAACGCTGTGAAGAAAGCATCGCCTGCGGTTGTAAGTATTGTTATTACTAAAGATGTTCCCATAATTGAACAATATTTTATAAACCCCTTTGGATCAGATTGGCCCTTTGAGATTCAAATTCCTCAGTATAAAGAAAAGGGCACCAGAAAGGAAAAAATTGGCGGAGGCACCGGCTTTATTATTTCTTCCGACGGTCTTGTTTTAACAAACAAACATGTGGTAAGCGAGCAGGATGCTGAATACACTATTTTCACCAGCGATGGCAAAAAATATCCGGCAAAAATTTTAGCAAAAGATCCTTTTTATGATCTGGCAGTTTTAAAGATAGACCAATCAAGCATTCCTGCCAGTCAGCGAAAAACTTTCCCCACTTTAAAACTCGGCGATTCTTCTCAAATTCAGATAGGACAAACAGTAATTGCTATAGGTTATGCTCTCGGAGAATTCCAGAACACTGTATCTGTAGGCGTGGTTTCTGGCCTGGGAAGAACAATTACCGCTTCAGGAGGAGGTATGGTAGAAACACTAGAAGATGTAATTCAAACAGATGCGGCAATCAACCCAGGAAATTCTGGAGGTCCTCTCCTTAATTTAGCCGGCGAGGTTATAGGAATTAATGTAGCCCGCGCCTTTTCAGGTGAAAATATTGGTTTTGCCATACCTATCAATAAAGCCAAAAGAGCAATAGAACAGGTAAAAACAATCGGCAAAATTGTGTATCCTTTTTTGGGTGTATATTACACTATTATTACTCCGGAGATGAAAGAGCAATTTAACCTTCCTTTTGACTTTGGGGCATGGGTAGGAAGAAGTTCTAACGGGCAAAAAACAGAACAGGCAGTAATTCCCGGCTCGCCTGCTGCCGCAGTCGGTTTAAGAAGAGACGACATAATATTAGAATTTAACGGAGAAAAAATTACCCAGTCCAATTCTCTTGCCAAAATTATTCAGAAATACAAGCCCGGCGACCCCGTGGTGTTGAAAGTATGGAGGGACGGAAGCATTATCACTGTTAATGTTACCCTTGGAGAGAGAGCAGAGTAACTTATTGACATTTTAAAAATCATTTACTATCATAGATTGTCAATTTAATATCAATAATACAATTTTATGTTTGTAAATCCGGGAGGAGAATTTACTCAGAAAGCCCAAGAGGCATTAATGAAAGCCCAAGATATTGCCTCACAGAAGAAACAGCAGCAGGTCGATGCCTTACACCTGTTGGCTGCTTTAGTATTGCAACAGGGAACAATTATTGAAACAATTTTGAGGAAATTAGGTATTGAACCGGAAGAAATTTATAATTTAGTATCAAGAGAACTTTATAAAATTCCCACCAGCACCGAACTTTTTGTACCCAAAAACCAGTTCTACCTTACTCAAGATCTGGCAAAAGTTTTAGATAGAGCCAAAAAAGAAGCAATGGGAATGGGAGATGAGTTTGTCTCTGTGGAACATTTTCTTTTGGCGCTTTTAGATATAGATACTGAAGCCCGAAGGGTTTTGGAAGTTTTTAAGCCCAGAGGGCTTGTTTATGATAATGTTTTAGAAATTCTAAAAGAAATTCGGGGCGGAGAAAAAATTACTGATCCCAACCCTGAGGCAAAACAGCAAGCCATTGATAAATATTGTAAAAACTTAACAAAACTTGCCCGCGAAGGAAAACTTGATCCAGTAATTGGACGGGAAAACGAAATAAGAAGGGTTATTCAAATTCTCTCTCGAAGAACAAAAAATAACCCGGTATTAATAGGAGAAGCAGGTGTGGGAAAAACAGCCATTGTAGAAGGTTTAGCCCAACGAATAGCCCAAGGCAATGTTCCCGAGAGTTTAAAAGACAAAGAAATTATCGCCCTTGATTTGGGCTTACTTATTGCCGGAACAAAATACAGAGGTGAATTTGAAGCCCGGCTGAAATCTCTTTTGCGTCAGATAGAAAAATCTAAAGGAAGATACATATTATTTATTGACGAACTTCATACCATTATCGGCGCTGGTGCTGCAGAGGGAGCAGTAGATGCTTCTAACTTGCTCAAGCCGGCTTTAGCCAGAGGAGAAATCAGGGTAATAGGTGCTACCACTATTAAAGAATATCAAAAATATATAGAAAAAGACCCTGCCTTTGAGCGAAGATTTATGCCGGTATATGTAAGCGAACCCTCTATTGAGGATACTATTGCTATTTTGAGAGGCATTAAAGAAAAATACGAACTTCATCACGGAGTAAAAATCACTGATGCGGCAATAGTGGCAGCAGCAGAACTGGCAGCAAAGTATATTACTGACAGACATCTACCTGATAAAGCAGTAGATCTTATTGATGAAGCAACCTCATCTTTACGCTTGGAAATGGAGTCAGAGCCAATTGAAATAGAGGAACTTAAAAAAGAAATTCAGCGCCTGGAAATAGAAAAAGAGGCGTTAAAAAAAGAAAAAGGCAAAAAAGTTCAGCAGAGATTAAAAGTAATAGAAAGATCTTTAGCAGATCTTAACGAGAAATTAAACAATCTTGAATTAAAATGGCAAACCGAGAAGAAGTTGCTTGATCGGATAAGAGAATTAGAAAAAGAAATAGATCAACTTAATTTTGAAGCAGAAAAGGCGCAGAGAGAGGGAAATTTAGAAAGGGTGGCAGAAATTAAATACGGTATTATTCCCGAAAAAATAAAGGAGATAAAATCAAAAGAAAAAGAGCTGGAAAAATTTAGAAAAAAACACCGTCTTCTTAAAGAAGAAGTTACCGAAGAAGATATTGCCCGGGTTGTTTCCCGCTGGACAGGCATTCCAGTAACAAAACTATTGGAAAGCGAAGCCCAGAAATTAGCCCGTATGGAAGAGTATCTTCACAAAAGAATTGTTGACCAAAAAGAAGCAATAAAGGCAATAGCAAACGCAATTAGAAGAAGCAGGGCTGGCATTTCAGAGGAAAGCAGGCCTATGGGATCTTTCATCTTTTTGGGACCTACCGGCGTTGGAAAAACCGAGACAGCAAAAGCATTAGCAGAATTTCTCTTTAACGACGAAAACGCCCTAGTGCGCTTGGATATGTCAGAATATATGGAAAGACATTCAGTTTCCAAAATTATCGGCTCACCCCCAGGATATGTTGGTTATGAAGAAGGAGGACAACTTACAGAAAAAATTCGCAGGCGCCCATACAGCGTGATTCTGTTTGACGAAATTGAAAAAGCCCACCCAGAAGTTTTTAATTTGTTGCTTCAGATTTTAGACGATGGTCGCCTTACCGATGCCAAAGGCAGAGTAGTGTCTTTCAAAAACACAATTATTATAATGACTTCAAATTTGGGCTCTGAATACATCTCAAAGATGGCTCCTTTGGGCTTTTCAACCAAAAAAGAGAAAACCACAGAAGATCACAAAGAAAAGATAATGGAAATTCTTAAAGAACATTTTCGACCAGAATTTTTAAACCGAATTGATGAAATTATTATCTTTAATTATCTTGGTCCTGAAGAAATCCGCCAGATTGTTGAATTAGAATTAAGAAAAGTAGCAGAAAGGTTGGAGAAGAAAGGCATTAAGATAAAAGTTACAAAAGGGGCAAAGGAATTACTTGCGAAAAAAGGGTATGATCCAAATCTAGGAGCAAGGCCTCTAAAGAGAACCATTCAGAAACTAGTTCTAGACCCGCTGGCATTTAAAATTGTAAGCGGAGAAGTAAAAGAGGGTGAAGCAGTAACAGTAGACGCTGTAGGAGATAATATTATTCTAAAAGGTCCCCGAGAAATGGCAAAAAAACTAAAAGAGCCAGCAAAAAG
>CAYNAX010000048.1:0-4244 GCA_964395745.1 uncultured Candidatus Saccharibacteria bacterium
GGCACTATCCTTTTGAAAATAAAGATTATATAGATAAAAAAGAACAATTCCCTGCCGATTACATTGCCGAAGGAATAGATCAAACCCGGGGATGGTTTTATACCCTATTGGCAATATCTACTCTTTTGGGGTTTGGTCCACCCTACAAAAATGTAATAGCATTAGGTCATGTTTTAGATGACAAAGGAGAGAAAATGTCAAAATCGAAAGGAAATGTTGTAGATCCTTGGGAAATGATTGAAAAATATGGGGCAGATACTCTACGCTGGTATTTTTATACTGTTAATCAGCCTGGCGATCCAAAGTTGTTTTCAGAAAAAGAGTTAGCCCAAGATTTAAGAAAGTTTATAATGACTTTTTGGAATTGTTACCGCTTTTTGAATACATATGTTAGGCAAGAGAAAAATTCTCAAAAGCAAGAAGGGGAATTTCACGCTGACAACTTACTCGATAAATGGATTATTTCTAAAGCAAACCAATTAATTTCAGAAGTTACAATCAAGATTGATAATTATGATATTACCGGAGCAGCCCGACAGATTGAAAACTTTGTCATAAACGATTTATCGTTGTGGTATGTAAGAAGGTCGCGGAAAAGATTTCAAAACCCTGTCAGCGAAACAGATTTTTATCAGGCAAAACAAACATTGAAATATGTGCTTGAAACAGTGGCAAAATTATCTGCTCCTTTTGTGCCCTTTTTGAGCGATTATATCTACCAAAAAACAAGCGATAGCAAGAAAAGCGTTCATTTGGAAGATTGGCCAGAAGCCGACACTTCCTTAATAGATAAAGAGTTAGAAAAAGTAATGATGTGGGCAAGAGAGATTGTCGCTCTTGGATTAAGGGCAAGAGAAAAAGCAGGCATAAAAGTAAGACAACCCTTATCAATAATAGAGGTTGGGACTCCTAAGATAGAAATTGTCCCCGAAATATTAGATATAATCAAAGAAGAACTTAACATAAAAGAAATAAAACTTGTTGAGAAACCCACGCAGGGTGAAAATTGGATTTTAGAAAAAGAAGGAGAAAAGTTTGTTAATCTTTATACTCTTATTACCCCTGAACTTAGAGAAGAAGGAATGGTACGAGAATTAATAAGAATAGTTCAAGATTTAAGAAAAAAACAAGAATATAAACCTGAAGACATCATTAACCTCTACATTGAGTGCCCAAAAGACATAGAAGAAATTTTTAGAAGAGGAGAAGAAAAAATAACAAGTCAGACAAAAACAAAAGAAATAATTTTTGATAAGTTAGATTCTTCAGAGGTTGAAAAGAAACTAAATTTACAAGGCAAAGAGATTAGAGTGAGTATTAAGAAACTCGTAAATTAGTTAATTTGTGATAAAATAAAAAAAATATGGGAATGTTTTCTCAAATAAAAGGTCTGGCAAGAGAAATGACAAAAACCCTTAAGGGAGGGAGTGGGGGTTCTAGTTTAAGAAAAAGAGCCCCAGAACATAAAATTGTTCGCTGGCGAGAACAAAAGCAGACGCTTTTTGGTGCAAGGCCGCACATCACAAGAAAAGATTTGCAAAAAACTTTTGAAAAACTGCCCGATAACATCCCTCATATTGGCAAATTTTCTAAAGAGGAGAGGTTAAAGATTATAGAGGAACTCTATCCTAAAAAGGAAGTGGGTACATTCGTAACACCCTCAGAATATAACAGGGGAATAAGAATGCTTAAAAAGAGATTGCACAGAACAGGTAATCTTAGAGAAAGACAGGAAATAAGAACCAAAATTAAATTTTTAGAACACTTAAAAGGAGAACAAAATGAAAAATAAAATTATCTTTTTAATCTTCCTCCTCCTTATATGCGCTTTAGCAGTGGCTTTTTGGATTTGGTCTAAAAACAGTTATTCAAAAGAAGTTTTGAAAATAGAAATAATTGCGCCTGAAACCGCTCAGGCTGGAGAAGAAATAAAATATATTGTAAAGATAAAAAACAACGGAGACATAAGATTAGATGAGCCAAGATTGGTTTTCGAATTTCCTTCATATACTATTCCAAAAGAAGAAAATTCTCTGCGGGTTGTTAAAGAAAAAGAAGATTTTGACGGAGCAATTTATCCGGGCCAAGAAAAAGTTTTTGAATTTAGAGGACAAATCTTTGGAGGCGAGGGCGAAGCAAAAGAGGCAACGGCTCTCATATCTTATAAACCCAGTAATCTTACTGCTAAATATATTAATAAAACGAGTGCAGTTACCATTATTAAAAAGGTTCCTATTAGTTTTGATTTTGATCTGCGTTCTCAGATAGATGCGGGCAGAAGTTTTGTTTTCTATATCAACTATTTTTCCAGTTTAGATTATCCCCTAAACGATCTCTCAATAAAAACTACCTATCCAGCAGGCTTTAAATTTCAAGCAAGCGACCCCAAAGGTATTGCCGAAAACGAATGGCAGATACCTGTTTTAAATAAAGCAGAAGGAGGGAGAATAGAAATAAAAGGGGTCTTAACTGGAGAGACAGGAGAACAAAAAGTATTTAAAGCCCAACTCGGCGTTTGGATAGGAAACGATTTTGTGGTTTTAAAAGAAGCGGCAAAGAGTGTAGAAATTATAGAACCCTCTCTCTATTTAGACCAATTGGTAAATGGAGTTAGGAATTATATTCCCAAGCCTGGCGAGATGCTCCATTATGAAATTATTTTCAGAAATATAGGAGACAGAATTTTTCAGGACTTGTTCTTGGTGGTTAAACTTAGGGGTAATTTATTTGACCTTGAAACTTTAAAAACTAATGATGGCGAACTTGCTCTGAGCGATAATTCTATTATCTGGACAGGAGATAAAGTTCCCGAATTGAATTTCTTAGAGCCGGGAGGTCAAGGAAAGGTAGAGTTCTGGATTAGGATAAAAGAACACGATGAAAAGATTGAAACACCCAAATTGGAGAACGAAATACTTTTAGGGCAAAGCAAAAGAAATTTCTCTATTAAGGTAGCAACAAAAGTAGAACTAACACAAGAAGTTTTTGTGGGAGATGAAATTTTTGGTAGCGATGGTCCTCTTCCGCTTGAGGTGGGCCAAGAAAGTTATTTCACGGTTATCTGGAGAGTTAAAAATTCTTTCAATCCTTTGAAAGAAGCAAGGGTTAGGGCTATTTTGCCAGAGGGTGTAGAATTAACGGGCGAGATGTTACCTCAGGTTATTACTTTTGACCCAAAAACAAGAGAGATTTTGTGGCATATAGACGAAATTGCGCCTCATCAGGGAGAAAAAGAACCGCTTCAAGTCGCCTTTCAAATTAAAGTGAAGCCAACAATTAGCCAAAAAGGAAAGCCAATTATGTTAGTACGAGAAGCAGAATTTACTGCTAAAGATAACTGGGTTAATCAGGATGTAAAAGTTTTGGCTCCAGAAATTACCACCTCTAAATTTGGAGAGGAAGGCGTAGTTCAATAAATATTATGGAAAAAGATATAGAAAAAATTATTTCACTTTGCAAAAGAAGAGGGATAGTTTTTCCCTCTTCTGAAATTTATGGTGGGTTTGGGTCAAGTTATGATTTTGGCCCACTTGGTGTTGAACTAAAAAGAAACATCAAAAATTCTTGGTGGAAGGAGATGGTTCAGTTACACAAAGATGTTGTTGGTTTAGATGCAGCAATTTTAATGTCGCCAAAAGTTTGGGAAGCATCCGGCCATCTTTCTGTTGGGTTTGCTGATGAATTGGTTGAATGTAAAAAATGCCATAAGCGATTTAAATTAGACGATTTTAAATTAAAAATTAAAAACGACAAATCAAAAATTAAAAATTTGACCTGTCCTGAGTGCGGGGGAAAGCTTTTGCCTCCAAGGAAATTTAACCTAATGATGAAAACATTTGTGGGGCCGGTTGAAGATGAATCGTCAATTGCATATTTGCGTGCCGAAACCTGTCAAGGTATTTATGTCAATTTTAAAAATGTTATGAGCGCAATGCGACTCAAACTTCCCTTTGGTATTGCTCAGATTGGCAAATCTTTTAGAAACGAAATTACTCCTAAAAATTTCATTTTTAGGACAAGAGAATTCGAGCAAATGGAGATGCAATGGTTTTGTCATCCAAAAGAAGCAGATAAATGGTTTGAATACTGGAAAGAAAGAAGATTGAACTGGTATATAAATTTAGGGATTAAGAAAGAAAATCTAAGATTGGTAGAAGTACCAGAAGGAGAGAGGGCTCATTATGCAAAAAGACAAATAGATCTTGAGTATAAATTTCCCTTTGGGTGGAAAGAAATTGAAGGAA
>CAYNAX010000049.1:0-4178 GCA_964395745.1 uncultured Candidatus Saccharibacteria bacterium
AAGCAATTTTTCTATTCCTTCTTTGCCCCGAAAATCTGCGCTTGATCCCATCTCAATTGCCAAGTTGTAAATATCGTTTATCCTCATACTTTAGATAGGGCTTCTTTTTGAGATTTCTTTTTGGGTTGCTTTCTTTGAGAGATTTTAGTGGTTGGCTTGACCTGACTTACCTCCTTTTTTGTTTTTTTAACTTTTGCCTCTTTTTTCCTTTTGTTTACTTTTTGCTTCAAAAATCTTTCATAAAGCTGATCTATTAATTTCTTCTGCTCTTCTAAGCTTAAAATTTCCCGTTTAATACGGGCTTTTTCTTTTCTGATAAATTTTCTTTGCGACTTAGATAACCTTATCTTTCCCTTCATAAACTTTTCTTGTTAATTATTCTCCCTTAATAACTGCCAAAGGAATGAGTTTAGCAACCTTTTTAGAAAGACCGGCTTTTGAGACAACCTCTACTACATCGCTTATGTCTTTATAGGCCTGAGGTGCTTCTTCTGCAATTCCTTTAAACGATCTACATTTTACAATGATACCTTTTGAGTTTAATAAATTTACAATCTTTTGTCCAGAAATTGTTTTTATTGCTTGATGACGAGACATCACCCTTCCTGATCCGTGGCAGGTAGAATAAAACGATTCTTTACCCGATTCAACCCCCACCAAAACATAAGATGCTGTTCCCATTGAACCAGGAATTAAAACCGGCTGTCCCACTTTTCTATATTTTTCTGGAATTTCCGGATGCAAAGGAGGAAACGCCCTCGTGCTTCCTTTTCTATGAACACACAATTTTCTTTTTTGTCCATTAATTTCGTGTTCTTCTATTTTAGCGATATTGTGAGCCACATCGTAGAGCGCTCGCAGATGCCCCGCATTCTCTCCTAATATTTTTTTCCAAGATTTTCTAACATAATAAGCAATCATTTGCCGGTTTGCCCAAGCAAAATTTGCTCCACATGCCATCGCGCTAAAATATTGCTTCCCCTCAGAAGAATTAATTGGACAAGCGGCTAATTCTCTATCCGGCAATCTAATACCATACTTGTTCATTGCTCGCACCATTGTCATTATATAGTCGCTTGCAATTTGGTGGCCTAAACCTCGAGAGCCGGTATGAATCATTATCACCACTTGATCTTTAAACAATCCAAAAACTTGGGCAATTTCTTCGTCAAATATCTCTGCCACTTTTTGAATCTCTAAAAAGTGATTTCCTGAACCTAAAGTTCCAACCTGATCTCTACCCCTGCGCTTTGCTTTTTCTGAAACTGCGCTGGGGTCTGCAAAATCTAGAGCCCCTCCTGCTTCACAATTCTCAAGATCGTCTTTTTCACCATAACCCGCTTCAACCAAAGCCCTTGCCCCTCTTTTTAAAATTTTGTTGAGAGAAGCGAAATCTAATTTTATCTTTCGCCCCTTTCCTAGCCCGGAAGGAACTTCTCTTTGAATTTCTTCTGCTAAATCTTCAATATAATCTCGAATCTCCGACTCCTTATAATCAGAAACCAAAAGCCTCATCCCGCAGTTGATATCGTAACCGACTCCTCCTGGAGAAATTACCCCCTCTTCAAAATCTGTTGCTGCCACGCCTCCTATGCAAAAACCATAACCCTCGTGCATATCCGGCATAGCCAAACTGTATTTCACAATACCGGGCAAACTTGCCATATTAACAAGTTGCTCTAAGGATCTATCCTTAAAACTTTGCTCCAGCATCTTTTCTGAAAGATAAGCACGCGCCGGCACTCTCATATTGCTCCGGAAACTTTTCGGAACTTCCCACAAATAATCGTTTATTTTTACAAAATCTTGCTTGGAAATTTTCATAGGTTATAAAAGATTTTCTTTGCCCATTTTATTTGAGGAACATCGTCGGGCTCTAAATTTTTAAACCCTGGGTTTATTTTTTTGAGAAGATTAAAACCTTCTATATCAAGCTTTAAAGGATCGGTGCCCGCCAGCATATATCCTAATTTTACTTTTTTCCCGCCATGTCTTTTTTCTTGAGCATCAATCATCGTCTCAATCGCATCTACTATCCAAAAATCTACATTGATTAATTTATTCAATAAGACAATTGCTTTGTGAATATTATAAAGCGGAAGATGAAACTTCAATTTATTTTTAGGAGACAAAACACCATATTGATTCTTCATCGCGCCAGTAATTTTACAAATTTTGTGAGTTTTTAAAACAGGTAAAGAGATAATAAAATCTGCCTCTAAAACTGGCTTGGCTATCTCAAAGATCAATCCTTGGATTTTCTTTTTTACCTTCGGTGCCTTATTAAGATTAATAAATTTCACCCCAAAATTATCAGCCACCTTTTTAAGGGGGTGCTCTTCAATAATCTTTTGAGAATTTCCTGCGTCAAAAGCCGGCCCATCTCCCACTAAAATATCCTCTTTATTTTTATATTTTAAAAGCAACTCCAAACACTTCTGAAGAGTAAAAGGGTGAGTAGTGGTTGGGTATTCTTCTGAGGAAACAATATTTGGTTTTATAAAAACTTTTTCTTTATCTTTAATAAATTCGTAAATTTTTGCCTGTTCAAATGCTTTTTCTATGAAAGCCTCTCTATTGGTAGTTTTTTCTATTAATATCATATGTCAAAAAGAATTACCGCCTTGAATTTACCATCTTTTTGTTTTTCTATTTCAAGTTCATGAAAAGTAACTCCCTTTATTACTAATTCTCTATTTTTTAGAGGCTGACCCGTCAAAGTTCCTTCCAATTGCTCTTCTGAAAAATTACTAAAACTAATTCCTGTATAAACTTCTTCGTATGCTTCGCTTAAATAAAGAACTTCGTCCAAAAATGAAACTAAAAGAGATGGCAAATCCATACCTTCGCATTTAATTTTACGCTTTAAACTTTCTCCCTCGCCAATATAACCGGCTGCCTGAAACATCCCGACCATTGCGTTTTCAAACAACTCTTTTGGGTTTTTGCCAAAAACCTCAATTTTAAGATCTGCAGTGTGGGGGAGAATTCTAAATTTTTCCATAGATTTGATTTAATTTTTGGAACGCTTCCTTAACAATTTCTCTATCGTCCCAGGGGATTCTCTTGTTACCTTTCACACACATCCATGGTTCAGAACCCTTACCTGTAATAATTACTATGTCATTTAGCTTGGCTTTTTTGAGCGCTTCTAAAATTGCTTTTTTTCTTTCAAGAATTTTTACAACCCTATCTTTTTTCTTAATCCCTTTTGTTATGTCTTCAATAATATCTTTTGGGTCCTCATCGTATGGATCTTCGTTGGTTAAAATGATTTTGTCGCAGTATTTTTCAGCAATCTTACCCATCAGCGGTCTTTTCCATTTGTCTCGACCCCCACCACAAGAACCAAAAACACAGATCAGCCTTCCTTTTTGAGATAATTCTTTTTTCAGGGTAGTATAAACTTCTTCTAGGGCGTCAGGGGTATGAGCATAATCAACATATACTCTAAAAGGAGCAGAAATTACCTCTTCTAATCTTCCAGGCACTTTTTCTATCTTTTCTAATGCCTGTTTAATGGTTTTCATATCAATCCCTTGAGAAAGAGAGGCGCAAATTGCTGCTAAAGCATTATAAATGTTGAATTTGCCCTTCAAAGACAATTTAATTTTTTCTCCTTTAACTAAAAACTCCACTCCCTGATTTTGAACCTGGACATCTCTGGCTTGAAGAATTTTTATCTTTTCTCTATATTTGGCGCTGTCAAAATTTATTCCATATCCCCATTTTTCTTGCGCGGGAAAACTTAAAAAATATTCTGATTCCTTTTCGTCTAAATTTATAATATGAATTTTCTTTGTAGATTTAAAAAGCTCTCCTTTGGCTTTTTTGTAATTCTCATAACTCCCGTGACTTTCAATGTGTTCTGGTCTTAAGTTGGTAATAAGGGCAATATCAAAATCTATAAATTTATGACGAAAAAGTTTAATCCCCTCTGAGGTAACTTCTATAATTGCGTATTGGCACCCTGCTTTTTTTGCTTTTCTTAAAAAACTCTGAAGAAAAAATCTGCCCGGCATTGTCATTTTAAATTTGTTCTGCCAAACACTCCTTCCTATTTTAAACTCTATTGAGGAAGTATAAGCCGTCTTAAACCCTGCCTCTTCTAAAATTTGAGAAATCATTTTTACCGTAGTAGATTTGCCGTTGGTTCCTGTAACCCCTATCACAGTTAA
>CAYNAX010000050.1:0-4159 GCA_964395745.1 uncultured Candidatus Saccharibacteria bacterium
AAATACTCTTGTATATGTAAAAGGTGAGGGGATTGTAATAAGAGAGCCCTCGGTCGTGGCTATTAATCAAAAAACAGGCAGAGTTTTGGCTATTGGTAAAGAAGCAAAAAAGATGGTTGGGCGAACTCCGGCTCATATAGTAGCAACACGCCCTCTGGTAAAGGGAGTAATTTCTGATTTTGAGATAGCCGAGGAAATGTTAAGATATTTTATAAAACAAGTTTATAAAGATAGAATAGTATTTCCGCGTCCAAGAGTAATTGTAGGGATTCCTTGTGGCTTGACAGAGGTTGAAAAAAGAGCAGTAAGGGAGGCGGCAATTAATGCTGGAGCAGGTAAGGTATTCTTAATTGAACAGCCAATGGCAGCCGCTATTGGGGCAAGATTGCCGGTACAAGAAGCAGGGGGAAATTTAATAGTTGATATTGGAGGTGGCACAACAGAAATTGCTATTATCTCTTTGGGAGGGATAGTCCATTCTAAAAGTCTTAAGACAGCCGGAGATAAACTAAATCATGATATTATTAATTTTGCCCAAGAAGAATATAAATTGTTAATAGGAGAGAGAACTGCTGAGCAAATAAAAATTAAGTTAGGATCTGCCTACGGAACAAAAAATAAGCAGGATAGAGAAAAAGAAATGCCTATGAGGGGAAGAAATTTAGTTAGTGGTTTGCCCGAAGAAGTAACAGTCAATAAAGAAGAGGTTAGAAAGGCGCTGGAGAGGTCAGTTAAAGAAATTGTACTTTCTGTTAAACAAGTTATTGAAGAAACTCCACCCGAACTTGTAGCAGATATTATGTCGCGAGGAATTTATTTGGCAGGCGGAGGAGCATTGTTAGAAGGATTAGATAGTTTGGTTGCTAAAGAAACAAAGATTCCCACCAGAATTGTAGAGGATCCTCTTACCGCAGTAGTAAGAGGAGCGGGCATTGTTTTGGAAAAGATAGATGAATTAGAAGAAGTATTAGTAGAACCCGAAGAATTAGAAGTGCCAAAAGAATAATTTGGAGTAAACGCTTCAAAATATTATAATAAGAAAATATGCTTTCTGAAAAAGATGTTTTAAATGTAGCAAAACTTGCCCGTATTAATCTTTCAAAAGAAGAAAAAGAGAAGATGCGCAAAGATCTTACTCTTATTTTGGATTATATTGCCAAGATAAGAGAGTTGGATTTAAAAAATGTGGAACCAACTTTTCATACTTTAAGCATCAAAAATAAAACAAGAGAAGATGAGACAAGAGAGCAAGATGCTTCTTTAAAAGAAAAGTTAATTAATTTAGCGCCCCAAAAAGAAAATGGTTATATAAAAATAAGGTCTGTATTTAAAGATAGGTGATATGGATTTATCTTCACTTTCAATAGGAGAAATTCACAAACTTCTTATTCAAAAAGAGATTTCAGCCCAAGAGCTGTTAGGGGAATATTTGAAAATAATTAAGAAAGAAAATCCAAAGATCAATGCTTTTTTAGAAGTTTTTGAGGAAGAGGGTATAAAGCAGGCGCAAGAAATAGATAAAAAAATTGAAAAAGGGGATAAAATCTCAATTTTAGAGGGTATTCCAGTGGCAATAAAGGACAATATACTGGTAGCCAATAAACGATGTACAGCCGGCTCCAAAGTTTTAGAAAACTATATTGCTCCTTATGATGCTACAGCAGTTAAGAAATTAAAAGAGAAAGGAGCAATTATCATTGGAAAAACTAATCTAGACGAATTTGCTATAGGATCTTCAGGAGAATTTTCGGCTTATGGAATTACTCGCAACCCAAAGAATTTAGAGTATGTGCCTGGCGGATCTTCTTCCGGATCTGCTGCAGCAGTAGCAGCAGATATGGTACCAGTGGCTTTGGGTACTGATACAGGAGGTTCTATAAGACAACCGGCTTCTTTTTGCGGAATAATCGGTTTTAAGCCCACTTATGGTTCAGTTTCTCGTTTTGGGCTTATTGCAATGTCTTCTTCATTAGATCAAATAGGGCCTCTTGGAAAAAATGTTGAAGATATAAAGATTATTTATGAAGCCATCAAGGGAGAGGATAAAATGGATTCTACCTCAGTTTCGTTTTCTCAGAAACCCGCAAAAGAAAGATTAGAGGAAATAAAAATAGGGATTCCTAAAGAATATTTTGCCAAAGGTATAGATCAAAGAGTGAGAGAAATTATTAAAGATAGAATTAAAGATTTAGAGCTTTCAGGCGCAAATATAGAGGAGGTGAGTCTGCCCCACACAGATTATGCTTTAGCCACTTATTATATTGTTATGACCGCAGAAGTTTCCAGTAATTTAGCAAGATATGACGGGATAAAATATGGAAAATCATTAGTAGAGAGCGACAGAATAACCAATCTTTTAGATGTCTATTTTGAAACAAGAAAGGAGTTTTTGGGAGAGGAAGTAAAAAGAAGAATAATGTTGGGTACATATTGCCTCTCTGTTGGTTATTATGAAGCATATTATCTTCAAGCCCAGAAAGTAAGAACTTTAATTAAACATGATTTCGAGAAAGTTTTCAAAAAGGTAGATATTTTACTTACCCCCACTTCTCCTACTCCTCCATTTAAGTTAGGCGAAAGATTAGAGAACCCTTTAACAATGTATATGGCAGATGTTTTAACTGTTTCAGCAAATCTTGCCGGTCTGCCAGCCATTTCTTTGCCTGCTGAAGAAGTTGATAAATTGCCGGTTGGTCTTCAGCTGATTGGTCCGGCATTTTCAGAAAACTTTTTATTATCAGTGGCTCAATTAGCCCAGAAAATATGGACATAATTTCTGTTTCCAACTTGCCCCAGCCATCAGGAGGAATAACAAAATTTTTAGAGTTTTTGCTTTCTTCGCGCCTTCAACATATTCTTTTACCTATCAAAATTGTATTTATTATTTTTACAGTCTTTGAACTCTGTGCTATATTTTATTTTGCTGTTTATACAGATTATTTATATTATTTATGGTTTGAAAATTTTGATGAGTTAAGAGAATGGAGAAAGAGATACAAAAAGCCAAAAACAAAAAAATTAAAAAGGCCGAGAAGAATCAAGAAAAAAATTATGTTAGGTAAAATTTCCAACATTTTAGTCAGTCCAAAAAAGAAAAAGAACCGAAAAGAAGTTGAGAGGGCGCAGGAGAAAATAACAAGAGGGAAAAAGATAGATTACAAACTTGCAATACTAGATATAGACCGAATGCTTAATCAAGAATTAGAGAAAAGAGGAGTTAAGGGAAGGAATCTTTACGAGAAACTCGAGAATTTAGATAGAAGAATTATTAAAAATATTGAAGAACTAAGAGAAGCGCGAGAAATTATTAACAAAATGTTGAAGGAAGAAAAAGAAATTGAAAAAGAAGAGGCAGAAAGAATTCTGGCAGTTTATAAAAAAGCCCTGTCTTCTTTGAGGGCGGTATAATATTTTTAAAAGAGACCTTGCATAATGATAGAATTTTGTTTAAGATATCAATATTAGATAATATCGCGGGGTGGACCAGTAGTAGGTCGCGGGTCTCATAAGCCCGAGGCGCCGGTGCAATTCCGGCCCCCGCAACCACGAAAAGTGGCTTCGCCACCTCGTGGCAAGCCACTTTGAGTGAGTCCCGCGATGAATTCAGAGAATTCATTTTGCGGGACCCATCTCTTTAAAGGGGCACAAAGTATCTTTTATTATGTTTATGTTCTTTACAATGTTCATACCGGAATGTTTTATATAGGTATGACCAGTAACCTAAAAAGACGCTTAAAGGAACACAAGGAGGGAAAGTCTACTTTTACCAGAAGAAATAGAAAGAATGGGAGGTGGATATTAATATATTTTGAAGGATATCGGAGTAAAGAAGATGCTGAGGGGCGAGAGAAATTTTTAAAAGGAGGGTCGGGCAGAAAGTATTTGTATAGACAATTGAAGAATTACTTGGAAAATGTCAAAATTCGCCGGCGTAGCTCAGAGGTTAGAGCGGACGCTTCATAAGCGTTAGGTCGGAGGTTCGAATCCTCCCGCCGGCACAAAATTAGTAGATGAGTAATTAGTTAATGAGTGTTTTAGTTAATTCATCTATCCATCTGTTCTTTAATTCATCAACTCATCAAATCCTTTACTCATCAACTCATAAACTCATCAACTAATTCCTAACTATGGTGGCCTTGGTGTAATGGCAGCACAAGGG
>CAYNAX010000051.1:0-4087 GCA_964395745.1 uncultured Candidatus Saccharibacteria bacterium
CCAGAAATTAAAAAGGCAATAGAAGAGATTTATGGAGTTGATGTAGAAGAGGTTAGAATTATTAATGTTCCGAGAAAGAAAAGAAAAAGAGGGAGAATAGAAGGTTGGAAAAAAGGTTATAAAAAGGCAATTGTTAAAGTAAAAGAAGGGCAAGCGATAGAAATTTTACCAAGATAAAATTAAAATATGAAAAAATATTCACCAACTACACCGGCAAGAAGACACGCAACAAGAGTTGATACTGCTGTTTTAAGCAAGAAAAAGCCCGAAAAGAGCCTTCTTTTACCATTGAAAAAGACAGGCGGAAGAAATCAGCAAGGAAGGATAACAGTAAGATTTAGAGGGGGAGGGGTAAAGCGGTTATATAGAATTATTAACTTTGGTCAGGAAAAAATGAATATTCCTGGAAAGGTTACTGCTTTAGAATATGATCCCAATAGAACAGCGTTTATTGCTTTGATAGAATATGAAGATAAAACAAAAGGCTATATTCTTGCTCCCCAAGGATTGAAGGTAGGCGATCAAATTCTTACTGCCGAAAAAACAGAAATAAGGCCCGGCAATAGAATGAAATTAAAGTATATTCCTGTAGGACAGGTAGTATATAATATAGAGGTAGTGCCTAATCAGAAAGGGAAGCTAGTACGAAGCGCAGGAACATCGGCTACAGTTTTGGCGCACGAAGAAGGATATACTCATCTGAAAATGCCCTCAGGCGAGATAAGAAAAATTAATTCAGAGTGTTTTGCTAGTATTGGGGCGGTTTCTAATCCAGAGCACAGATATGTAAGTTGGGGAAAGGCAGGTAGATTGAGGTTAAAAGGTAAAAAACCTCATGTAAGAGGTACGGCGATGAATCCAGTGGATCATCCTCACGGTGGAGGAGAAGGAAGGGCCGGAGTAGGAATGCCAATGCCTAAAACTCCATGGGGTAAGCCAGCAAGAGGAGTAAAAACGAGAAGAAGAAAGCATACTGATAAATTCATTTTACAAAGACGCAAAAAGAAATAATTAACTACCCACTACCCACTATTCACTATTCACTATTCACTATTCACTAATCTAATATGGCAAGATCGCTTAAAAAAGGTCCATACATAGATGAGAAACTTTTAAAGAAAATCAAGAATTTGAAACCCGGAGACAAGACAATAATTAAAACGTGGTCTCGGGATTGTACCATTGTTCCAGAAATGGTAGGTTTTACTTTTGGAGTTCATAATGGAAAGGATTTTATCCCTGTAACCGTTACCGAGGAGATGGTGGGTCATAAACTAGGAGAATTTGCTCCTACTACTAAGTTTGTGAGACATGGTGGAAAAATGCAGAGAGAACTTGAGGCGCGCGCCAAATCTGCTCAATCTTCTTAATGAATTTTATATTTTACTATGGAAGTTACTGCCAAATTAAGATATTTAAGAATAGCGCCAAGAAAAGTGAGATTGGTAGCAGATCTTGTTCGCGGTAAAAGTGTTGAGGAGGCGACACATATTTTAAATTTTACAAGAAAAAGAGCAGCAAAACCCCTTTTAAAACTTTTAAATTCTGCTGTTGCTAACGCTTCTCACAATTTTCAATTAAAGAAAGAAAATCTTTATATTTCGAAAATATTAGTGAACGAAGGACCTAAATTGAAGAGATGGAGACCGCGAGCAAGAGGGATGGCTTACGAGATTCAAAAGAAGACTAGCCACATTACTTTAACTTTGGCAGAAATGGATAATAGAAAGTCAAAACTCAAAACGCAAAACTCAAAACCACAGCCTAAAAGTCAAAACGAAAAATTAAAACCCAAAAAGAAAAAATAGTTTTATGGCTCATAAGGTTCACCCAAAAATTTATCGAGTTGGTTATATCTCTACCTGGGATTCCAGATGGTTTGCTGGTAAAGACTTTGCCAAGAATCTGGAAGAAGATTTTAGAATTCGCCAGTATTTAAAGGACAAACTGAAAGAGGCCTCTTTGGAGAAAGTTGAAATAGAAAGATCGCCCGGAAAAATTAATATTATTATTTACACCGCAAGACCGGGTTTGGTTATTGGAAGAGCAGGTAAGGGTTTGGAAATTCTAAAAAATGAGATAGAGAAAAAGATTTTAAAATCTAAAAATAAGATAGAAATTCGCTTTGATGTAAAAGAAATTAGAAATCCTTGGTCTAGTGCGCAGTTGGTTGCTCAATGGGTTGCTCAAAGGATAGAAAAAAGAGTGCCCTACAGAACAGTGCTCAAGCAGGCACTAGCAAAGGTGCAAACTTATAAAGAAGTTGAAGGAGCCAAGATTGAAGTTTCTGGAAGGTTAAATGGTGTTACTATAGCCCGAAGAGAATGGCTTCAGTTTGGAAAGTTGCCCCGACAAACAATTAGGGCGGATATTGATTATGGTTTTGCTCAGGCATACTGTACATACGGAGTGATAGGAGTAAAGGTTTGGCTTTATAAGGGAGAAAAATTTGAGTAAATGATTAAGTTATCGAGTGTCTAAGTGATTAAGTGTTTGAGTGGTTAAGTTAATTAAAAATTAAAAATTAAAAATTAAAAATTACAAATTAAAAATTTTAATTTTTTATTATGCTTCAACCGAGAAAGGTCAAACATAGAAAAATGCAAAAAGGACGAACCAAAGGAGTAGCCACTCGAGGTAACGAGCTTGCTTTTGGCACATATGGATTAAAGAGTTTAGAGGCAAAATGGATAAGCGCTCGACAAATTGAAGCGGCAAGAAGAGCGATAATGAGATATTTAAAGAAAGGAGGAAAACTGTGGATTCGCATTTTTCCAGATAAACCAATAACAAGAAAGGGGGATGAGGTTCCTATGGGAGGCGGAAAGGGAAGCGTTGCTTTTTATGCCTTTCCTATAGAGCCAGGAAGAATTTTGTTCGAATTGGCAGGAGTAGATGAAAATATCGCCAAAGAAGCATTTAGAAAAGCATCTGATAAATTACCAATTAAAACAAAATTTATAAAGCAAGATTAAGTATGAGGGCTCGAGATTTAAGAAACAAAAGCGAGGAAGAACTTCACTCTCTTTTACAGCAAAAACGAGAGGCTTTAAGACAATTAAGGTTTGATTTAGTGGCCGGAAAGGTAAAAAATTTAAGAGAAATAAGGGCTATTAAAAAAGATATTGCCCGAATATTAACAGTAATTAACGAAAAAAGAAAAGCGAAAGAAATTAACTGACACATAAAATATGCCTAAAAAAACAATGATCGGGGTGGTAGTTTCAGACAAGATGGATAAAACAGTAGTGGTCGAGGTTGAAAAAATAAAAATCCACCCCAAATTTAAAAAGCATTATAAGGTTCACAAAAAATACAAAGCCCACGATGAAAAAAATGAATGTAGGGAAGGTGATTTGGTAGTCATTGAAGAATTTCGACCATTGAGCAAAGAAAAGAGATGGAGAGTGGTGCAGATTTTAAAAAAGAGCGAGGTTTCAGGTGACACAAAGTCAGAAGATAAGGATTCCAAAGAGGAAGAAGTTCAAGCAAAAGAAGTAAAAGAAGAAGCAAAAGAAAGTTAATTGTTACTTGTCAAAGTTGAATTTTTTATGTAGAGAGAAAATATGATCCAAAAACAAACAATGTTAAAAGTGGCTGATAATAGTGGGGCAAAACTTGTCCAGTGTATTGGTTTGATAGGGGGAAGTAAAAGAAGATACGCTCGTATTGGCGATATTATTGTTGTTGCAGTGAAAAAGGCAGAGCCACGAAAGCCAGTAAAGACTCATGATGTAGTAAGAGCGGTAGTAGTAAGACAGAGACAACCATTTAGGCGCCTCGATGGTTCTTATATTCGTTTTGATGAAAACGCAGTAATTATTTTAGACGGTAAAACAAAAGAACCAAAAGGGGGACGTATTTTTGGCCCCATTCCTAGAGAATTAAAAGAAAAAGGTTTCCACAAAATTGCAGCTTTGGCGCCAGAGTTAATTTAAACTTATGAAAGTTAAAAAAGGTGATACAGTGCTAATAATAGCAGGAGATGATAAGGGAAGGAAAGGAAAAGTGATAAAAGCCATCCCCAAAAAGAACAAAATTTTGGTGGAAGGCATTAATATTCAAAAAAAACATGTAAGACCAAGAA
>CAYNAX010000052.1:0-4060 GCA_964395745.1 uncultured Candidatus Saccharibacteria bacterium
CAAGGTCCAACCTTGCAATTTTTTATTTGCGTTTTTTGAAAAAATGTTTTGCTGTCTTGAATTTATCTAATAACTTTTTTGCTTCTTCAGAGATAGGAACAACCTTCTTTGCTTCACGTTGCTTAACAATTAACTCTAAAAGTTCTAAAGGATGGCTTGATAAAAAATTACCTTTTTCTATCAATTGTATTTTTCTGTTTACGCTTTTCTCAATTGCCGAAACCAACTTTTTTGAAAAATAAGCGGGCACGAAAAGATAAATTTTTTCTTTCAAATCCTTTTCTAAAAATTCTTTGAGATTTTCCTCTATCTGGCCAATCAATTTTTTCATCTTCTTTCTTTTTTTAGGCTCAAAAACCCCACCCATCTCAAAAATTCTTCCTCTTCCTCCTTTCACAAAAAATCCTTCTCGCTCTTCCCTTTCTTTGGGTAATCTAATTTCTAATTTTTTAGATATCTCTTGATTGGATATCTCATAAAAGATTGCTTCTTCTTTTCCGACTACAATTATAAAAGCATTCTCTTTTTGAAGTGAAGAAAATTTTTGGGGTATTTGCATAAAAATAAATTAATTCTAAATTATGTGAAAGAATTTTTCTGGGAAAGAAATTCTTCTCGAAAAATCTTTGCTTGGTTTAAAATACTTTCTTCTGCTTTCTCATCATCTAAATCTTCAACTTCTGAAATAAACGCCGCTATTCTTCCAAAATAAAGGGCTCTTAAAAATTTTATTACCTCTTCCCTTTTTGACGCTTGATTTAAACAATATATTTTCAAAAGATGATATACTACTTTTGCCCAATTGGCAGCTCCTAAAATTTCAAATTCTTTTTTAATAAAAACATTTTCTAAAATCTCTTGTATTTCGTTATCAATTTCTGTCTCTAATAATTTGTAAGTTTCCTGAAATTCTAAAGCGGCTGTCTCTTTTATTTTATTTTTATCCACAAAAAGATCTTCTTTGTTGATTTGATAATCAACATTACAAACTATGGGCGCATTTATTACTTCTTTATCACTCCAAATTTCTTTATTAACTGCTAAAAAATCAAAAAGCGTCTTGGCTACGGCTAAAAACATAGGTCCTAATTTTGGAGCGCTTGGTTTATGAATTTTTGCCACCAAATTTACCTGCCCAATTTTCAATTGCGACTTAATAGCATTTAAGGTCATAAAAATGTCTATTCCATATTGAGATACTTCTGGCAGCCAATTTTGATTCAACCAGAATTCAACCATTTCACGAGAAAAAGCCATATCGCCTCCAATGGGCTGGCGTATGTTATAACCAAGAACTCCATAAACTAAAGGGTAGCAGATATGGTTAGTGATAGTAGCATCATACTTGTGTCGGTAATATAAAGGAGTTAGGAAATGATAATTTTCTTTTAATATCGGGGCAATCAAGCAATTTATCCATTGCGGAGTAATGCTTTTAAGATCTGCATCAACAGTCGCTCCTGCTTTTGCTCCTAGTTCTCTCATTATTGTGAATAAATTTCGCAGATTATTACCCTTGCCTTTTACATTTTCCGGGGTAGAAATATAAATTTTGGGAGTGTCGGTTTGGGTGTTTAAAAAGGCCTCTCTTGTACCATCTTGCGAATTATTATCAACATTCACTATTACAGATTTTTTATCAGAAAAATATTTTCGTAATCCCTGGTCTATTTGTTTTGCTACAAAGCCAATACTATCCGCCTCATTCAGCGAAGGAATACCTATCACGATTTCTGCCTCAGCAATGTCTCCTGGGTTTATAATTTTCATCTTTATGAAATTAATTTTAGAAACTTGTTAGTAACTTGGCTAATACTAAAATGTTTTTGAGCCGCTTTAAGGTTATGAAAAATAATTCTCTGTTGCCTTTGGTTATCTTGAAGAAGTTTTGCTTGAGAAATTATTTTTCTGTTTAAGTTCAGAAAATCTTTCTGCTTTTGTTCTGAGCCCAAAATATTCATAATTAATTTTATCCTTTTTTTATATAAATCTGAAGTTTCACCTTCCCACCTACCTATATCTTTTATTGTATTAAATTTTAGCGCAGAATAAAGCCAACTAAAATCAAGGCCAAACCGACTAAAATCATCCATAATATCATTTATCTTTCTGCCAATCAAAAGTTTTTTGCTAAAGCAGGCTTCTAAATATGGATATCCAAACCCCTCTTCTATGCATGTCATTATGATAGCAGTGGATATTTGATACAAATCCCCTATTCCATATCTGTTTTGTCTTCGCTCAAAAGGAAATTTCCCTTTACAAAAAATTACAGGATAATCCACCATTCTTTTTAGGTTTAAAAGATCTTGATAATACTCTTTGGATCTAGGATCATTTATATCAATTTTGCCCGAAATTACCAGCGCATAATTTTTACCCATTACCTTTCTCAAAAGATAAACTAAAAGAATTGCCTCCTCTATATTTTTTCTTGGCACCACTCTTACTGGATAAAGAATAATCTCAAATTTCTCTTTCTGAAAATTCTTTGGAAAAACCTGTCTATATATTTTTTCTTTTTCTTTTGCTGATAATTCAAAAGAAAAAATTTCTTGATCTATCCCGTTTGGTAGATAAAAAATTTTTTGAGGCGAAACACCTAAAGAAACTAATTCTTTTTCTCTTAAACTTTTAACCACAAAAAATTTATCAACCCCCCTATCGTTAAGCAAACCTTTCATTTCGTTTTTTGAAAAACAACCCAGAGATTGTTTATATTTTGAAGAATTAAGATAAAGATCGTGAATTCTGAAAAAAAGTTTTACCCTTTGCGGTTTGTATTTTTGAGCATAAAAAGAAAAAGCCAGCATTGCTGGAAGATGATAATTTCCCAAAAATGGATTTTCTATTATCACCCTTCCTCCTTTTTCTGTTGCTAAAGCCAGTTTTTTGGCAATTTTTTCTCCTAATGCCTGCGCTTTTTTCTTATTTATAGCTTCTCGTTTCTGGGGCGGTTTTAACTCTGGAATTTCCAAGTAATCCGCGCCTTTTACAATCTTTTCTTTTATTTCTCCGCCAATAAAAACTATTTTTGTTTTTGGAGATACCCTTAAAACGCCTTTCGCTAAATTCCTTAACGCTGTATTAACTCCATCTCTCCACCCTATGCCGTAATGAACAAAGTAAATTGGACAGTTAGTATTCATAAATTATTTTCCAAATCGCCTTTGGCGTCTAGTATAATCTAAAAAAGCATTATCAAGATCGTTTGTGCTAAAATCAGGCCAGAATTTTTTGGAAAAATAAAGTTCTGAATATGCCATCTGCCATATTAAAAAATTAGAAATTCTTTTTTCGCCTCCTGCGCGAATTACTAAATCAGGATCAGGCATTCCTTTTGTCCACAAAAATTTTGAAAACAACTCCTCATTTATTTCTTCAACATCAATTCCCTTTTTAATAATTTTTTTTGCTGCCTCAACAATATCTGCTCTTCCTCCATACGATAAGGCTATGTTAAATACATATTTTTCGTTTTTTTTGGTAAGATCTTCAACTTCCTTTATTTTTTGCCTGAGTTCTTTTGGCAATCTTTTAATTTGTCCAATAAAATTTACTTTTACTTCATTTTTTACAAGTTCTTCTATATATTTCTTAGAAAAGGCATTTTTTAACAGTTTCATTAAGTAATCTACTTCTTTTTTATCTCTTTTCCAATTTTCAGTGGAAAAAGCAAATATTGTTAAATACTTCACTCCTTTTTTGAAAGCATATCGAGAGATCTTTCTAACATTTTCAAAACCTTTTTTATGGCCAAAAAAGGTGGGAAGATTGCGTTTTCTTGCCCATCTTCTATTGCCGTCAATAATAATTCCAAGATGTTGCGGAATTTTCATATTCAAACCTTAATTCTTGATGATTAATAATTTTAGAAATTAAAAAACCCAGCCCGAAAGCCAGGAGAAAAGTTAAAAATATAATTGCCAATCTAATAACTTCTTCCTTTTTGTCTTTGACTTTAAGAAAAAAATTTGCTAATATATTCATTGTCAGTTGCCTAAATATTAAATTTATCGTATGGCAAAGACAAAATCTGCTGGATCTACAAAATTAGGAA
>CAYNAX010000053.1:0-4036 GCA_964395745.1 uncultured Candidatus Saccharibacteria bacterium
AAAATGTAGGGCAATGTAATTGCGCTGGTCATCCTTCTTGTCGTCATCCTGATATTCATTGGAAAGAGGTGATGCCAAAAAGCCATTGGGATTCCTTTATAAAAATTACTAGTGAGTTGGGATTAGATCCTAACTCTACTCCTGTTTCTTGTGCTGTCAATGGGGGAAAGGTGCAATGGGGCGGAGCAATGGGACCAGCCCAATTTATGCCAAATACTTGGCTTAATCTTGGCTATAAAGAAAGAATAGAGCAATTAACGGGTATTAGGCCGGCAAACCCCTGGAGAATCAAAGACGCTTTTTTGGCTGCCGCACTTTATCTTGCTGACTGGGGAGCAGACTCTCAACAACTACACGATGAAATTGGAGCCGTTACCGCTTATCTGTGCGGCACAAGCAGGATGACATATACTTGCAAGAGAGCAGGAGGAGAGGGTTATAGGTATACAGTTATGCAGAAGGCAAATCAATGGCAGAAATGGATAGACGAAGGAGTATTTAAATAAAGAATTACCCCAGAGATTTTTCGAGTTCTTCAATAATTGGATCTAATTCTCCCGCAAGAATTTCTTCAAGATTATGCCAGCTTTTTTTTATTCTATGATCTGTCACTCGGTTTTGAGGAAAATTATAAGTTCTTATTTTTTCTGACCTCTCCATTCTTCCTATTTGGATTTTTCTCTCTTTTTGTAATTTCTCATTAGCTTTTTTATTTTGCAGTTCTAAAAGACGGGCTTGAAGAATAGAAAGGGCTACTTCTCTATTAGCCGCTTGGTTTCTTTGCGATTGACAAGCCACAACTATTCCTGTAGGCAAATGAGTAATTCTTACCGCTGTTTCTCTTCTGTTTACATATTGTCCGCCTGGGCCTGAGGCTCTAAAAGTTTCAATTTTTAAATCTTCGGGTTTGAGTTGAATTTGAGTTTTTTTTGGTTTAGGAAGAATAGCCACTGAAGCAGTAGAGGTGTGAATTCTTCCAGATTTTTCGGTTTCTGGTATTCGTTGTACTCTATGAACCCCGCCCTCGAATTTCATTTTTGAATATACATTTTGACCTGAAAGTTCAAAGATAATTTCTTTTAGTCCTCCAAGGTCTGTTTTGTGACTGTCTAGAACTTTTAAACTCCAATTTTGAGAAGCCGCATATTTAGAATACATATTAAAAAGATCTGCAGCAAAGAGGGCGGCTTCATCACCTCCAGCCCCAGCTCTAATTTCTACGATTACAGAATCAAAGCCCTCATCGGTTTTTTCTTCTTCGAGTAGTTTTTGTATTTCTTTTTGAAGAGTTTCCTTTTCTTTTTGAAATTGTTCTTTTTCTTCTTGGGCAAGGGCTATAAGTTGAGGATCTTTTTCTTTTTTAAGGATTTCTTCCACCTCTTTTAGTTTTTTTTCAAGATCTTTTAATTGGCGCTCTTTTTCAAAAACTTTTTCCAGTCGTTCTTTTTCTTTTTGAAGACGTCCAAATTCTTCCCAATTAGATTCTTGTTGGGCTTTTTTTATCGCCTCTAAAATTGATTTATATTTTTCTTTGAGTTTTTCTATTTTGTTTTTCATTTTTTTTCAAATCAAAAACACCCCCAAAGAGAGGGTGTTTTGGTTATTTTTTCTTTTTTGATTTCAGCGATTCTGATTTTTTCATTCGTTCTCTGAATTTTTGAACCTGTCCTACACTTTCAATAATTTTTTCTTTACCGGTATAAAAAGGATGACACTTGGCGCATATCTCTATTTCTATATTTTCCTTTGTGGAGCCAACAGTAAACTCGTTACCGCAACTGCAGCGGACTTTGGCTTTTGGATAATATTTTGGGTGAATATCTTTTTTCATAGTATAAAAATATTATCAAATTACTTGCAAAAAATCAAGGGTTAGAATAGAATAAGGGATACTTTAATCTTTACAAAAAAAACAAAATTTGATATTTCTAAATATATGACTGAGAAAAAACAACCAGTTGAAAAAGAAAAGGCAACCAAGTCTACTAGTAAATATAATATTGATGTAGAGGAAATGGCACGGTGCGGTGTCGCTTTTGGGCATCGTTCCTCCAAAAAACACCCTAAGATGGATCCATATATTTTAGGAGTTAAAGGAGGAGAGCATGTAAATATTATTAATTTAGAGAAGACAAAAGAACTGCTTGAGAAAACCCTTGATTATATAGCCTCTCTTGCTAGAGAGAATAAAACCATACTTTTTGTGGGCACAAAGCCCTCTATTAAACATTTAGTTTTAGAGCTTGCTCAAGAATGTAATATGCCTTTTGTAATTCATCGTTGGATAGGGGGTACGCTTACTAATTTTAAAGTAATCCGTAAACGAGTAGATTATTTTGTCGACCTAAAAGAAAAAATGGAGAAAGGAGAGCTTAAGAAATATACAAAAAAAGAACAACATCAATTCGAAAAAGAAATTAGAGATTTAGAAGAAAAATTTGGAGGGTTAGTGAAATTAAAAGGCCTGCCCGATGCTTTATTTGTGGTAGATATGAAAAAGGAAGATCTTGCTGTTCGTGAAGCAAAGAAAAAAAATATTCCAGTGATTGCTATTGCTGATACCAATGTAGATCCAACGCTTGCCGACTGGCCAATTCCTGCTAACGATGATGCGATAAGTTCGGTGAAATATATTTTAGAAAAGGTTAAAGAGGTAATCTTGGCTAATAAAACTAATAAATAATTTAAGTATAATTAAAATCAAAATTTGCAAATATGGAGAATATTGAACTTATCAAACAACTTCGTGAAGAAACAGGTGTTTCTTTGGGACAATGTAAAAAAGCAATAGAAGAAGCAGGAGGAGATTTAGAAAAAGCCAAAGAAATATTAAGAAAATGGGGAGAAGATTTAGCCGGTAAAAAGTCATCAAGGAGCACAAATGAAGGTATTATAGAAAGTTATATTCATGCTAATGGTAAAATAGGGGTATTGGTAGTTTTAAAATGCGAGACGGATTTTGTTGCCCGCAATCCAGAATTTAAAGAGTTGGCACACAATCTTGCTCTTCATATTGCGGCTGCGGCGCCAGAATATCTTTCAGAGGAAGATATTCCCGAGGAAGTAATAGAAAAAGAAAAAAATCTTTATCGTGAACAGTTTAAAAACTCAGGCAAACCTGAAGAGATTATTGAAAAGATTATTCAAGGAAAACTGGAAACATTCAAAAAAGAAAAAGTTTTGCTAAATCAGCCATATATTAAAGACGATTCTAAAACAATTCGCGAACTTCTAAATCAATATATCTCTAAACTTGGCGAAAATATCACCATAGAAAAATTTGTAAGATTGGAGATATAATCTCTCCAAATTAAAATGTTAAACATTATTGGCACAATTTTTCTCTTAATGGGTATCGGAGGAATTGCCTTTTTGATTGTAAAGAAAAAAGATCTTCTTTTTCAGGAGAATTTTACACCAGTAAGGAAAAAAGAAAAGAAGAATAAAAGAAAGAAGAATCTTGAGAAAGTGAGAAAATTGCTACCCCCATTATCAGAGAAGGGAACCAATTTTATCAAGAAGTTTCTAATGAAAACAAAGATATTTTTTATTAAGTGCGAAAACGGGATAGATAGATGGCTTCAGAGAGTTTCTCAATCTAAGAAATTTGAAGAAGGATATTGGGAGAAGATTAAGAGAAAAAAATAATCAAAACTTTATTCTCATAATATGCCGGCGTAGCTCAGCGGAAGAGCAGCTGTCTTGTAAACAGCAGGTCGTCGGTTCGAATCCGACCGCCGGCTCCAGATTTTTTGTAACAAATTTTAATCACTAAAAACCGTTGCTACAACTTTTTTAAAGAGATGTTTTTTGGGGTAGTGTAAGGATTTAACTTGGTGGCCAGAAAAGAAGAGCGGCGGCACCAAAAAGAGAGACAGAAAAAAAGGAGAAAAAGGTATGGTATCTCTTTGTGTAAAGTGTCACTTTGCACAGTTTGAGAAAAATGAAAATACATGGCTTGCGGAGATCCCGGAGATCTTTTTTATGTTATAATAAAAAAATATGGAAGTAACTTCATTGATAATACAACCTCTCT
>CAYNAX010000054.1:0-3998 GCA_964395745.1 uncultured Candidatus Saccharibacteria bacterium
AGAATTCAAAACAGAATTGGAAGAGGTAGAAAAAAAGAACGAAGAACTTAATAAATTATTTTATCAAGCATCGCAACAGGAATACATAGAGAAGGTGATAAGAGAAAAAGGACTTTACAAAAAACCTGGAGAAGAAGTGGTGGTAATAGAAGAAGAATAAATTTATGCGGGATTAGTTGAGTGGCCCAACGCGACCTTCCCAAGGTCGAAACGCGGGTTCGATTCCCGTATCCCGCTCCAAAACAGTGCAAGGTTGAACCTTGCACTGTTTTGTTAAATATGTATTATGTTCATAGGGATTAAAAAATAAATGGAAAAGGGCGCCACTGAAAGCAAATGCCTCATTTGAGGGTTTGGGCGTAGAATGTACACCTCGCATGGAGGAGCAGTTGCTTTCTCATGGCGCCCATTGTAGGCACTATCTCTCTAATTGATAAGGTTCTATAAATATTATACCCATATCAAAAATTTTTCCAAGTCCTACTGGTAATGTGTACACACATTACCACATACTCTTGACATTTATAGATGAATAAGTTATAATAAACACATCTCAAATTCAGGAAGGGGGTAATACAAATGATAAAGCTCTTTCAGAAGGGAGAGAAGAGTAGGGAGGATCTGCAGAAGTGGTGGCTTGAGTGGCTCTTTAAGGAGGAGCCAGAGAGGCCGATTGGACCATGCCTGTCCGATCTAGAGATACTAAACTACGTGACGGGGGAAATACATAATAAGCAAGAGAAGGCGCGCATAGAGGCACATATCTTTTCCTGTCCAAAGTGCCTGGAAGAGGCTGCCGCCTGGGCTGATATTGATCACTACCTTAACACAAGGAAGGGCAAGAGAGAGATGAAGCATATTGGTCGTAGACTTCGTAGAATACCGGCCGAGCTCTATCCTAATCTTTATCTTAGAAAGAGGATTCAGCTGAGGATTACTTCCTTCTTTAGACACTTTGTCCAGTTCCAACACAAGCACCTTATATAATGTACGGCGCCCGTCTAATCATGGCGGGTGCTTTTATTTTTTCACCCCATAATTTTTAGTCCGTTGTATCTTTTTATGAGATTGAGACCTTATACTCTGTGGTGGGTGTAAAATGCAAAAAGAGGGGGATGGGACGTGTCTAAAATCCCTCAGAAATTAAGGATGTCATCGAGAAGCCGGGCGAGAGATGGAGCGAAGAAGAAAAAACAGAATTTTGCATTTTCTTTTCAAGAAAAAAGAGGTTTGTTATTTTGCAATGCGGTATGGAGGCTGTTTGCAACTAGCAGATGCTGAAGATGTGGTTCAGGAGTACTTCTGTACTCGTTGGGAACTTTTAATCAGGCACTTCGATCCCAACAAGGGCAGTTTTATGGGTTTTCTCCGAGAGGACTTTAGACGTTTCTTAAAGAAAGTTATGAAGCGCAAAGGACAAGTAGACAAGAGAGATGGGCTGGTCTCTGCGGAAACACACGAGGACAGCAGAATTCCGGGATACAGAGTAGTCGGAGCTGGTTTACCCATCTTGCCCCCAAAGGAGGCGGGTAGAAAACTTCCAAAACAGTGCAAGGTTGAACCTTGCACTGTTTTGTTAAATTGCAAAACATCGGGTTTTTCTCTATAATAGAGTTATAAAACCCTTAACAAAGATACTATCCCGCCAGGGTAGCTCAGGGGCAGAGCAGGGCTTTCGTAAAGCTCAGGTCGTGGGTTCGAATCCCACCCCTGGCTTGAGCAATTATCATCTTTGTCGCTTAATTATGCCTGAAAGAGAAATTAACTTAGAAGAACTTCAAGAAGAATTCCAAAAATTAATGGACTGTCTTTGAGATAGAAAAAAAAGAAAAAAAATTGAATCAAGTTAAAAAAGAGTTGGAATATTCAGGTGTTTGGGATGATTTAGAAAAACAGAAAGAATTATCTCAGGAGGCAGCAAATTTAGAAGAGTTAATTTTTCAGTCAAAGGAGATTGAGAAAGAATTAAAAGATTTAAAAGATTTTTCTGAAATTTTAAACAAAAAGCCAGATCCGGATTTAGAAGAAGAAATTGAGAGAAAGAAAAAAGATCTTCAAGAAAAGATAAAAAGTTTAAAAATAAAGGTTTTTCTTTCTGGTCCTTATGACAAAAATAATGCTATTATTACAATAAGGGCAGGCGCGGGAGGACAAGATGCTCAAGATTGGGCAACTATGATTGTAAGGATGTATCAGCGATATTGCGAAAGAAAAGGATTTAAAACTAAGATTCTTTCATATTCCTACGGCGATCCCGGTCCCGAAGGAAGAATTTTGACAAAAGAAGCCATTTTAGAGGTTAAAGGAGCGTATGCTTATGGGTTGTTAAAAAAAGAGCAAGGAGCTCATCGTTTAGTTCGGCTTTCACCTTTTTCTGCTCAAAATTTACGACACACATCGTTTGTTTCTGTAGAGGTGATTCCAGTTATCAGAAAAAGTGACAAAGAAATTCAACTCAAACCCGAAGATTTAAAAATTGAAACTTTTAGAGCCTCAGGCCCAGGCGGACAATATGTAAACAGAAGAGAAACAGCGGTAAGAATTACTCATTTGCCTACAGGAATAGTTGTGGCTTGTCAGAGTGAGCGGTCTCAATCAATGAATAGAGAGAAGGCAATAGAAATACTTTTATCAAAACTTTATCAGTTAAGAGAAAAAGAAGAAAAAGAAGAAATTGATAAATTAAGAGATAAAAACATTAAGGCCTCTTGGGGGCATCAGATAAGATCATATATTTTTCACCCCTATAAGTTAGTGAAGGATCATAGAACGAATGTAGAAACATCTGACATAGAAAGAGTTTTAGATGGAGAGATAGATGACTTTATAGAGGCCGAAATTATGCTGTTGCAAAAGACGTCAAGCAATTAAATATTTATTTATGATATCTTTTCAGAAGATTACTAAGATATATCCACCCCGTGTTTTTGCTCTCAAAAATATAACATTTGAAATAGAGAAAGGTGAGTTTGTTTCTATTGTTGGTAAGTCGGGCGCGGGCAAGACAACTCTAATAAAACTTTTATTAAGAGAAGAAGATCCTACCACCGGCAAAGTTCTTTTTTATAACCAAGATATTTCTCAAATTCCCACAAAAGAACTTCCCAAGTATAGGCAAAAAATAGGAGTTGTTTTTCAGGATTACCGGCTTTTGGAATCAAAAACTGTTTTTGAAAATGTTGCCTATGCAATGGAGGTAGTAGGTGCGGCAGATGAGGACATAAAAAGAGATGTTCCAAGAGTTTTAGAGATTGTAGGGCTGGAAGATAAATTCGATGCTTTCCCCAAGGAGCTTTCCGGAGGAGAAAAACAACGGGTGGCTATTGCCAGAGCTTTAATTATTAGGCCCGAAGTAATTGTGGCTGATGAACCAACAGGAAACCTTGATCCCTATCATACAAAAGATATAATAGATTTACTGAAAAAAATTAATGAACTTGGCACAACCATTATTCTTGCTACCCATAACAAAGAAATTATTGATCGCTTAAAGAGGAGAGTTATTACTTTAGATAGAGGAAAACTTATAAGGGACGAAGCAGTTGGCCGCTTTATTATATAAGTTAATTTATCTCTATGTTTACTCCACTAAAAAGAATTATTCTGTACGCTTTGCGAAACACTAGAAGACAGCTTGGCTTAACTTTTGTGACAATTTTTATTCTTTTTCTTACCCTTTGTATTCTAAGTTCAATTTTTATTTTTAAAGGAATGGCTGACTACTTGATTGACTCTATCCAGCAGAAGATTGATGTAAGCGTATATTTAGATCCCGATGTAAACATTGAACAAGTAGAAAGCGTTAAAAAAGAGATTTTAAATTTACCAGGAGTAAAAGAAGTAGAATATATTTCTGCCCAAGAAGCACTAGAAGAGTTTCAGCAAAAACATAAAGACGATAAGGTTATTCAAGAATCTTTAAAAGAAGTGGGGATAAACCCTCTTTATCCTTCTATTAACATTAAAGCCGCAACTCCAAATCAATACGCTGCTATTTT
>CAYNAX010000055.1:0-3983 GCA_964395745.1 uncultured Candidatus Saccharibacteria bacterium
ACCCCGCACAAAACGAAGTTTCTGCGGGGTGGGTGTTCGGACCTTCCTCTGCCAACTTTATAAACATAAAGTTGGCAGCGATTGCCTTGTCTACTTGGGCTTTTCCTTAAAGTTTATAATAAAATTTAGTGTTTGTCAAATTTTTAGATTATAGATTATCTTGTTTCTTGGGGAGTTTTATCTTACAATAAAATCGATGATAAAACGAATTTTTCATTTTGAATCTAGAACAATCAATTCTGCCGCCCTAATTCTTTTTTTATCTGCTCTAAGTAGCAGAATTCTTGGTCTTTTAAGAGACGGGCTTTTAGCAGGATACTTTGGCGGAGGCAGAGAGTTAGATATTTACTTTGCTGCTTTCAGAATACCTGATTTTCTTTATAACATCTTTATCGGTGGAGGCGTTGCCTTGGTTTTTTTACCTCTTTTTGCTCAGTATTATGTTAAAGACAGAGAGAAGGCTTGGGAGATATCAAATTTAATTCTTAATATTTTTCTTAGTTTTCTTTTCCTTTGTGCCATTATTGCTTTTATTTTGGCTCCATATTTGTCAAAACTAGTTGCGCCGGGATTCAACCAAATAGAAAGATCGTTGCTGATTTCTCTTATAAGAATTCTTCTTTTAAGTCCTATCTTTTTTGGAGCTGCAAGTTTGTTTGGCGGCATTGTTCAATATTTTAATAGATTTTTAGTTTATGCCATTGCCCCTTTAATTTATAATTTGTCCATTATTTTATCAATCATCTTTTTTTCAGAACGGTTTGGGGTAATTGGGGTGAGTTGGGGGGTGATAATCGGCGCCTTCTTATATTTTCTTTTGCAATTTGTTACTGCCAAAATATGCGGCTTTCAGTGGAGGGGGATATTTAATTTTCGTTCAGAAGTAATTAGAAGGATGGTTCTTTTAATTATTCCAAGAATGGTTGCTTCTGCTGCCCAACAAATCAATCTTATTGTTGTAACAGCAATCGCTTCAACTCTTTCTAAGGGCAGTATTGCTGTTTTTAGTTTTGCTAATAATCTTCAGTATATTCCCGTAGGATTAATTGGCACCCCTTTCGCTCTAGCGGCATTCCCTCAATTTTCTAAATTAGTTAGTTTGAACAATCATCATGATTTTAAAGAAAAACTTAGCAGCACAATTTCAAAAATCCTCTTTTTTGTGGTGCCCTTCTCGGTAATATTGTTTGTGTTGAGGGCGCAAGTAGTGCGCTTAGTTTTGGGAACGCTTGGCGCGCAGAGGTTTGACTGGGTAGCAACCCGACTTACAGCAGCCTCTTTAGGGGCTTTTTGTTTTGGAATTTTTGCCGTCTCGCTAATTCCTTTACTGGCAAGAGCATTTTTCTCTTTACAGGACACAAAAATCCCGGCAATTGTTTCTGTGATTACGGTTGCTATTAACCTCTCACTTGCTTTTTTATTTGTATACTTGATTGAAAATACCGCAGTAGGCGAAGAAATATTTGTCAAAATGTTTGATTTAGAAGGGATAAAAGATATTGGTGTTATAGGCTTGCCTATGGCTTTTTCATTAAGCGCTATTTTCCAGGCCTTCGCTCTTATTTTTCTTTTAGCAAAAAAGATAGGAGATTTTGGCTTGAAAAAAATCATCGGCTCAACAGAAAGGATCACTTTTGCTTCTTTTTTACTGGGACTAAACACTTATTTTTTTCTTAGAGTATTTGAATTTTTCAATAATAAAACAGTGGAGGGATTGTTGGCTCAAACGGTTTTAGCAGCAGCAATTGGGATATTAATATATCTTTTTCTGGCTTGGTTTATGAAGTTTCCGGAATTGAGAGATTTTATTCGTTATAAAAATGAAAGAAGCAATTAGAAATTTCGCCATCATTGCTCATATTGATCATGGAAAGTCGACTTTAGCCGACCGTTTTTTAGAATTAACAGGCACGGTAGAAAAAGAAAAAATGCAGCCACAATTCTTGGATAGAATGGATCTAGAAAGGGAAAGAGGAATAACTATTAAAATGCAACCCGCAAGGATGGTTTGGAGAATACCCCAACATTTAAAATCCGAACTCTCGTTAGATTCGTATATTCTAAATTTGATTGATACCCCAGGCCATGTAGATTTTAATTATGAGGTTTCAAGAAGTTTGGCAGCCATTGAAGGAGCTATTTTATTGGTTGACGCTACAAAAGGAATTCAAGCCCAGACAATCGCAAATTTAGAATTGGCAAGAGAACAAAATTTAGTTATTGTTCCTGCGGTTAATAAAATAGACCTTCCGCAGGCAAGAGTAGAGGAAGTAATATTAGAGACATCAGAATTGATAGACGCTCCTTTTAAAGAAGTTATACCTGTTTCCGCAAAAACAGGGGAGAATGTAGAAAAGTTGTTAGTTGAGGTTGTAAAAAGAATTCCTTCTCCTCAAGGCGAAGAGGAAAAACAACTCAAATGTTTAATTTTTGACTCAAATTATAATAGTTATTTAGGAGTGGTTGCCTTTGTAAGAGTTTTTGACGGAAAAGTTACTGCCGGTCAGGAAGTTTATCTTTGTCAAGCGAAAAAACTGACAAAAGTAAAAGAGGTTGGATATTTCAACCCCGAGTTTTTTCCTGTAAAAGAACTTAAAGCAGGAGAGATAGGATATATTGCCTTGGGCATTAAAGACCCAGCATTGGTAAAGATAGGCGACACTATTACGATTTTGGAAAAAGGCGAGATAAGTATTAAACCTCTTGAAGGATATCGCGAGCCAAAACCAGTTGTTTTTACCAGTGTTTACCCAGAGGATCCTAACGAATGGAACCTTCTAAAGGAGGCGCTTTTGAAGTTAAAACTTAACGATTCCTCTTTGTATTTTGAGCCAGAAACAAGGTCTTTTTTAGGAAAAGGGTTTAAGTGCGGTTTTTTAGGACTTTTACACGCAGAAATTGTCACTGAGAGATTAAAAAGAGAATATGGAATTAATTTATTGGTTTCCTCACCCTCAGTATCTTATAAAATCATTCTTACTGACGGCAAGGAAATGGTGATTCATTCTCCTAAAGATTGGCCTGATCCGGTTAAAATTAAAGAAACGCAAGAACAGTACGCCGAGCTTACAATTATTACTCCTACCAAATATCTAAACGCTGTTTTAAAAGTTCTGCCCGCAAAAGATTATAAGTTAGAAAATATAGGAGCAGAAAAACTTATAATTTCTGTTAATTTGCCCCTAAGAATAATTATTGAGGGTTTTTACGATAAATTAAAAAGTGTAACTCAAGGGTTTGCTTCAATGGATTACAAAATTATTGGCTGGAAAAAAGCCGATCTGGTAAAGTTAGAAATTTTGATTGCCAAGAAAAACCAAGAAGCGCTTTCAAAAATTGTTCCCAAAGATAAAGCCCAGGAAGAGGGAAAGAAAATTTTAGAAAAATTGTACAAAGTTTTACCTCCTCAGATGTTTGACTTAGCCCTTCAGGCAAAAGTAGGGGGTCGGATTATAGCCAGAAAGACAATAAGAGCAAGAAGAAAAGATGTAACAGCGCCCTTATATGGAGGCGATGTAACACGAAAAATGAAATTACTGGAAAAACAAAAAAAGGGCAAAAAGAAACTTCAAGAAAGGGGGCAATTTTCTATTCCTACAGAGGTTTTCTGGAAAGTATTTAGGCAAGATTGAGGTCCTTGAAAAGCAATATAAAAAACTTTATCATCAAAATAGAGGAGCCAAAAGAAAACCTATCATTGAGAGTGCAACTAAAGCAACGAAGAAAATCCAGAGAAATTTAATTATTTTGCCACTCTTTTTACTCATAGTTTTATGTTAAAAAAGAAGAAAAATAAAAAAGCCGGAAAGTTTTTTGAGCGCCTTTTAAAATTGGTTTTGACGCTTGTTTTATTAATTATAATCTATTTTTTGGTTGAGGGAAATATAAAACTTTATTATAAAAACCGAGAAGTAAATAGTCGTTACAAAGAATTCAAAACAGAATTGGAAGAGGTAGAAAAAAAGAACGAAGAACTTAATAAA
>CAYNAX010000056.1:0-3954 GCA_964395745.1 uncultured Candidatus Saccharibacteria bacterium
TTGCAACAATCTATATTGAAAAAAGAGAGTAAGAGGATGCATCAGAAAAACAAAAGCGCTAACAAATAAAAATGTTAAAATGTCTATCACAAGAAGGTATTGGACAAATTGAATAATATCAATATCAAAAACAAATAAAGCACTCACTATTAATGCAAATAATATGAAACAGCCTCCACATATTACAATGGCTTTAAAAGTAAAAACAGGTTTTTTAAGGCGTTTTTTATAAAGATTTACAAAAAATTTTAAACTTTCCAATAAATAAAGGAGCGCAACTATGTAAACTAGAGGGGCTGATTTAACAAAAAAAAGAAGACACAGGAAGATAATCTTTATTCCCATCAACCAATTCAAAAAAATGCTTTTTCCTTTGTAAGTTCTAAAATGATCAACAAATCTTTTGCGATGATATTCTTTCAACTGCCAAAGATAGACCCAAAAAAGGATCGATTTAATCTCTCTTATTGCCCAAAGCGTAAGAAAAATTGCTCTCATAATTTCAACAAAGATTTTCTTTTATAATCTGTGCTAATTTTTCGGGATGCGATAAGTTGGGGGCATGTGATGCTTCGTCTATAAGTTCTATTTTTGAATTGGGAATAAGTTTATGAATCAAAAAACCGTCTTTGAGAGGAGTAATTTTGTCTTTCTTTCCCCAAATAATTAAAGTGGGAATCTTAACCTTAGAACAGTCGCCGCTTAAATCCTCTGAGATAACTTTCTTGAAAACTTCCTTCATTATTCCGGCAACTTTGAGATAATCTGTTTTTCTCAAAACTATGCGGTAAAAACTTTTGCGTAAAAATTTATATCCAGGAAGAAAGCTGAATAAACTCATTATTCCAGCCAACATTCCCATTGCTTTCTTAAAGATGTTTTTGGGTCTTCTAATAGCCGCTGCATCGACTAAAACAACTTTTACAAATTTTTCTGGATGATCTACCGATAGTTTTATCGCTATACTCCCTCCAAACGAATGTCCAAGTAAATAAATATTTTCAAGTTTCATTTTTTCTAAAAACTTGAAAACAAAATCTTTGTAATCATCTAAGCCCCATACTTTTGGCGGCAAATCACTTCTGCCAAAACCTGGAAGATCCAAAACAATTACTTGAAAATCTTTGGAAAGTATATTTTGTACTTCAAGCCATGAATCTGCGCTTGCGCCCCATCCATGCAAAATCAAAAAGGGTTCTCCCTGCCCTTTTATTCTTATAAAAGTTTTTATTCCATCTATTTTTATTGTCTGTTCCTGAACTTGTTCAACGCTTGAAACAATCATAAATAGGCTTAAAAAATAAAAATTAAAAATTGAATAAAAATTACAAATTAAAAATTAAAAATTTATCTGGGAATTCTTCTAAATCCCGTATATTTTCTCAATACTCTTGGCACCAAAACTCTTCCATCTTTCTGTTGATAATTTTCTAAAATAGCAATTATTGTTCTACCAACAGCAAAAGCTGTTCCGTTAAGAGTGTGGACAAATTCAATTTTGTTGCTTTTTTCTCTTTTAAATCTTATATTTAACCTTCTTGCCTGAAAATCTGTGCAGTTTGAACAAGAATGGGTTTCGCGATATCGCTTTTGTGAAGGAATCCAGGCTTCAATATCAAAAGTTTGGGCAGAAGGGCGGGAAAGATCTCCTGTGCAGAGTTTTACTACTCGAAAAGGAATTTTTAACTGCTTCATTAATTCCTTCTCTATCCCCAATAAAAATTGAAGTTCTCTTTGTGAGTCCTCTGGTTTTGTAAAAGAAAACATCTCAATTTTATCAAATTGATGAACTCTAAAAATTCCTCGGGTGTCTTTGCCATAGGAACCTGCCTCTTCTCTTAGACAGGTAGAAAAAGCCAAATAACGCCTGGGTAAATCTTTCTCTTGGAAAGTTTCATTTTGATGCATTGGACCCACCGCCTGCTCTGCTGTGCCTATTAAAAACAAATTATCTTTTTCTAAAAAATATCGCTCTGCTAAATCCTGCTCTGTGTCTATGTAGCCCATTCCTCTCATTACCTCTGGTCTAATTAAAATTGGCGGAATGACAGGTATAAAATTATATTTTTTTGTTAGAAAATCGTAGGTAAATTTAATTAAAGCAAACTCCAGCAAAACGGCTTCATTTTTCAAGATTCCAAAACGCGAGCCAGAAATTTTAGCAGCCCTTTTTACATCAATTAAATCCCACAATTCTCCAATTTCAAGATGATCTTTAATTTGGAAATTAAATTTCTTTGGCTCTCCCCATTTTTCTACTACCACATTATCATTCTCATCTTCGCCAACTGGAGTATCTTCTAAAGGAATGTTTGGAATTAAAAGAAAAACTGAGTTAAATTCTTTTTGAAGCCCTGTAAGGTTTTCCTCTTCCTTTTTTAACTCTTCTTTTAACTGCTTGGCTTCTTCAATTTTTTCTGGATCTCTTGGAGTGTTTTTTGAAATTTCATTTCTTTTTCTTCGAAGATCATCAATTTCTTTTTTTAGGTTTCTAATTTTTTGGTCTAATTCTTTCAAATAATCAACATCAATCTCCACCCCTCTTTTTTTAAGCGCCTCTTTTACAATTTCTGGGTTTTCCCTTAAAAGTTTGATATCGATCATAAATTTAGATTTCCTTTAGTTCTTTTGTAATTAAATTATATTCGAAAGTCTTTTGAATTATTTCTTCTCCCTCCCCGCCCTGAACTTTAATTTGAAACTTAAAGATCTTTTCATCGTCGCTAAATTGAGCATTAAAAATCTCTGACTCTAAGAAATCTACTTCTTCAAACTCATCAAAAAGCGAATAAACAACATTTAACTTATCCGGGTTTTGAAAATCACTTACAATCACTGCTTCCATTCCATATCCGCCAATCTCCGGAAATGTGCTTATAACTGCTAAGTTTTTAGAATCTGGACTCCAGATTATATCTTCAAAAAGGTTCTCAACATAAACTTCTCTTAACCAGGGCCGTTCTTTGTCTGCTACAAAAACTTCTAAAATATCTTTTTTTGTCTGAAGGTTGATAATATAAGGAGAGGAACTTTCCCATTCAGAAAGATTAAAAGCAATATATTTTCCATCCGGCGAAAAGCTTAAATAAGAAATGGTGCTATGCCATTTAGCTATTTGTTCTGGGACTTCAAAAATTAATGAGAAATTTAAATCCTTCCCTGCAAATAACCGTCCTTGATAATAAGAAGTTTCATCTATTGTGGTTATCTCTTTTCCTTTTTTTATAAATGCCAAAGTATTAGATGGTGAATGATACCACACTTTAACTATTTCAGAATTTCCCGAAGTAAACGAGAAAACATCTTTCTGAATTTGTTGAGTTAAAATTTCCTTAAAATAAGAGTCGCTTACATTTTCTGGTAGTTCTATCTTAAGTTCACCCCATTCCTTTGGATACTTAAATTCAAATCCATATTCTTCATTTCTGTAGGTGTTCCAGTTAGTGGTTTCGTGAGAAGTAGTGAGTGGAGTTGGTGTAGTTGGTTGTTTTCGAACTCCCCAGATTAGATAACAAACTACACCTACAAGAATGAGGATTACAAATACAAGAAGTATAGTAAGTTGTGTTATTCCTTTTTTGGGGTTCATGGTTTAGAGGAGAGTTAATTGTTGAGGAAAGGGATGGTCTTTTTAGAGTTAATATAGCAATATTCCTGAAAAAATTAAATTCACAATTTGCAATTTTAAATTCGCAATTATTTCGGCTTCATTGTCGGGAACAAGATTACCTCTCTTAAGGTTTTGGAATCGGTTAAAAGAGCAACTAATCTGTCAATTCCCATGCCAAACCCAGCGGCTGGGGGCATACCATATTCTAATGCTTCAATAAAATCTTTATCCATTCGTTGGGCTTCTTCAAATCCTCTTTTGTATAATTTCTCCTGTTCTTCAAACCTCTTTTTCTGCTCAATCGGATCATTTAATTCAGAGAAAGCATTTACAAGTTCCCAGCC
>CAYNAX010000057.1:0-3749 GCA_964395745.1 uncultured Candidatus Saccharibacteria bacterium
GCATCTTCCTTGCTGATAAATGAATAATTATAAACTTCTGTAAAGCCAAGTTCTTTGAGTATTTCTTTTACTTTTCTCTGGGCAGTTAATTCAGGATTTTTTTGCGGGAAAGTCAAAGATATTTGAGGAGGGTAAGAATTTATTTTTTCGTAACCGTAAATTCTTAATATTTCTTCTATTAAATCCTCGGGAAGAGTTAGATCTTGTCTGTATGTGGGAATTTCTACCTCTATCAAGTCGCCCTTTTCTTTAATAATCTTAAAGTTTAACCTTTTAAGAACTGTTTTTACCTCTTTTGCTGGAATTTTTATGCCAGAAACCTTTTCTAATTTGCTCAAATATATTTTTATCTTTTTGGGTTTTATTTTTTTAGAATAGATATCTATTTTCTTTCCAGAAACGACCCCTCCGGCAATTTCTTGAACAAGACGAACTGCCCTATTTAAACCTTCTTCTGTAAGATTTGGGTCCAATCCGTGTTCAAAACGAAACGAAGCATCTGTTTTTAAATTTAAAGATCTTGAAGCTCGTCTAATCAATGTAGGAGCAAAATTGGCTGATTCAATAAAAATATTTTTTGTCTTTGAGGTAATCTCTGGTGCTTTTCCTCCTTTAATTCCTGCAATTGCTAAGGGTTTTTCTTGGTCTGCGATTACCAGAATATTTTCATCTAAAATATATTCTTTATCATCTAAGGTTTTTATTTTTTCTCCCCTTTTTGCCCTTCTTATAATTATTTTTTTCCTAGATTTCTTCCCTGTTTGCAATTCTGAAATTTTATCGAGATCAAAAGCATGTAACGGCTGGCCTACCTCCAACATTGTGTAATTCATTATATCCACAATATTATTTATGGGCTGAACCCCGCAGGCAATTAATCTTTTTTTCATCCATTCGGGCGATTCCCCTACCTTAACATTTAAAAGCACTTTTCCCGTGTATCTTGGGCAATCATTTTTATCTTTTACCTCAACACTTACTAATTGTTCAGTATTTTTCTTTTCTTGGGTTTTTCGATTTTTTTCCTGTTTGATTTTAAACCCTAAAAATGCAGCGCACTCCCGAGTAATTCCTAAATGAGAAAAACAATCCGATCTATTCGGAGTCACATCAATATCAAAAACCCAATCGTCATTAACTTTTTTGATTTCCTGAACTTCAAAACTGCGCAGAGTCAAAAGTTCTGCCAATTTCTTTGGTGCAGGCAATTTTTTTGGAAAAAATGATTGTAGCCAATTATAGGAAAAAAGCATAAATTTTATTAAAATTGCTTCAAAAACCTCAAATCTCCTGAATAAAAAAGTCGGATATCATTAATCTTATATTTCATCATTGTCAGCCGATCTAAACCTAAACCAAAAGCAAAGCCTTGCCATTGCTCTGGATTTATTTTTACTGCTTTTAGTACATTTGGATGAACCATACCCGCTCCTGCCATTTCAATCCATCCCCGATATGAACAAACACTACATCCCTTCCCGTTGCAAATCGAGCACTTAACATCTATTTCAAAACTCGGTTCTGTAAAAGGAAAGTAACTGGGTCTTAATCTTATTTCTGTTTCTTTTCCAAAAAATTCTTTAAAAAATTCTTCCATTATAAATTTAAAGTTAGCAATGCTTATGTTTTTATCAATCATCAACCCCTCTACCTGATAAAAATTAATCTCATGCGATGCATCTGTTGCCTCATATCTAAAAATTCTTCCTGGGGCAATAATTCTAATCGGAGGCTTATTCTTCTCCATATAATGAATCTGAACAGGGCTTGTATGGGTTCTTAATAATAACTTTCGACCCTTTAACCAAAATGTATCCCACATATCCCTTGCAGGATGTTCTTTTGGAATGTTTAAAGCATCAAAATTATACCATTCGTTTTCTATCTCCGGGCCCTCAACAACAGAAAATCCCATTTTCTGAAAAATATCCTCTATTTGAGTTCTTACCAAAGTAATAGGATGAATATGCCCTCTCTCTATTTTTTTAGCCGGCATTGTTATATCTATCCACTCTTTTTTTTCTTTCTCCTCTATGTGTTCTTCTTGAAGTTGTTTTCTTTTAATCTCGATTTCTTCTTCTAGAAACTCCTTCAACTCATTTGCCTCTTTGCCTATCTTTTTTCGCTCCTCTGGATTTAACTCTTTTAAAGAACGTAAAATTCGGGTAAGAATACCCTTTTTGCCCAAATATTTATTCTCAAACTTCTCGAGTTCTTCAAGCGTCTTTGCCAAATGAATCTCTTTTTCAGCTGTGTTTTTGATATCTTTTATTTCCATTTCTATCTTTATTTTACTTTAATTTCTATTGATTTTCAACTGATTTTCAGATGAAATTTTCCTATTTTTAAAAATAAAAAGAGGAAGAGCTTGGTTTTGGGGGAGTCGAACCCCCGCTATTATCAGGGCAAATGTCCTCGAAGGGCTGTGGGCACAAAAACCCTTCTACAACGCCCTGATAACCTTGGGGCTATAAACCCCTTTGAGCTCCAAAAAACCAAGTTCTTCCTCTGAAACCAAGGAGGGCGTGCTGGAGAAGAATACAAAGAGCAAATTTTTATTTCTATTTTTTATTATAACAAGCCAAGAAAAAAGTCAAAAACCCCGCGTCCGGAGCGCTGAACGCGGGGCTTGCCTCCTAATCTACCTCCTGAATTGTTGCAGGGTTGAACCTTGCAAATTTAAAAAAGAAAAATCCCCGGGAAGATAATTCCCGGGGAAAAGATGGCTAAGGAACCAATACTCTTAGTGCTTTTGGTAAAACAGAAACTCCTAGGTAGTTTTGCGAAGGACACTCTTCTCCATCTATTTGGATAGGTAAAGCTGTGTCACTTTTGATGATTAGGTTTTGGAAACAATGGAAAGAAAAAATACTGCTTGTGGGATGTGTTCCCTGCTTCATTTTTATCACAAAATAAGGAATGAGTATCCTTGATATTGGTTGAGCAATACAGAGATTAAGTATTCCATCATCTAACCGGGCTGAGGGATTAATCTTAAACCCTCCTCCATATCTATAACTATTTGTTACAGTTGCCAGAGAAATCGGTCCTTTTACTTTTCTTTTTCCATCAATTTCTATAACAACTTCGGGAAAATGCAATCTGTAAATCATTCTTCCAAGGGCTGCAATAACATAGGCAAAACGAAACATTCCTATTTTTCTTAAATAGGGGGCTAATCTATGAGCCAGATTATTGACCTCTGCATCTATCCCTACACTGACAGTGTTTACAAACCTCCTTTCTTGATCACCAAATCTTACAACTCCTAAATCTACAGAAATTGTTTTTCTTTTTTTTATAACTTCCAGATTCTGAGAAAGAGAACAACGCAAACCTAAGGCGTAAGCAAAATCGTTCCCTGTGCCTGCAGGCATAAGAGCCAATACTGGCACTTTTTTGGAGAAATCTAAACCATTAATTACCCGAGAAACTGTTCCATCTCCTCCTCTAACAATTATGAAATCAAAGCCCTCTTTTTGAGCAAACGATGCCAACCTCTCTGGCGACCTCTCTCCTTCTGGTTCGGTAAATAATATCCAAGCATTAAAAATTTCTTTCTCTATTATGCTGCAGAACCTCCACTTTTTTCTGCCAATTAACGGCTTTCCTGATTGAGGATTAGCAATCACTATTGCCTTCATCTTTCCCACCTCCTTTTTTAAAAGAACTTAATTAATAGATTGATTTACCTGCGGGGGTGACCGGATTTGAACCGGCGACCTCTGCCTTGACAGGGCAGCGTGCAC
>CAYNAX010000058.1:0-3610 GCA_964395745.1 uncultured Candidatus Saccharibacteria bacterium
TTACGATGCCTCTTTATCTCCCCAATAATTTTTCCTATTTCCTGCCCAATGATTATTAAAGCAGGCAGAATAATTATGCACAGAAAACCTATGGGCTTTTTTACTGTTTCTATTGCATATCCTACCCAAGGAATTATCAAAATTACCTTCCCCAAAATATCCTCTTGAGAAATCTCTTTTTGATCCGGGGCATTGTTTGCATCACCTTTGGTAATATAGAAAGTTTTGCTGCCAGCGATTTTAATATCATAAATTCTATGAGTTGTAGGAGGGTGGTTTTTGGAAAAAGGTCCAAAAGTAATAATATCGCCTATTTGATAATTCTTTTCCGGCTTCACCACTACCACGCTTCCTGTTTTAATTGTCGGCTCCATAGAGCCAGATTTCACCACCATTACACGGTAATTGCCGGGAAGGGGAAAGGTAGAAAAAATTAATAAAATCGCCACTAACATCACAAAAAAGTAAAAAAGAGAAGAGAACCATTTGACTACTTTCCTTATCCTTTTTGTCATTCCTTTATTATAACTCTTTGATCCTTAAATATAAAGCCAGCAATAAGTTGGGCTAGGTTCAACCTAGCCCAACTTAAAGCAAAAGCTGGGCGAGGTTGAACCTCGCCCAGCTTTTAATTTTGTCGAATTTTTAGATATTTATCCCCTCTTTTTCTTCTTTCTGTAATAAACCAGATAATAAAGCGCTAAAGCTGCTAAAATTATTAAGATAAAGATGGCAATTCGCGTACCCTGCGAAAGCAACCCAACTGCTGCCAAAAGCGACTTCTTCTCTGTTTGCGCTATCTGACCTGTACTTACTGTTGCTTCCTCTGCCTTTTGCGGCGTCTCCTGAATTTCCTCGCTTTTTATCTCTTCTTCCGGCTTCTCTTCTTCCTGAATCTCTTCTTTTGGAGCCATTTTCTCTACCTCATAACTTATCAAAGTAAGCTGTGCCTCTATCTTTGCCAAATCTTTTTGCATCTCAACTATCTGCTGCACCCTTTTTTCAGCTTCAGGATTTTCAACAGTAAAAGTTTGCTCCTCGCTTACTATAAAGGAGCCGCGCGAAACACATCTAAAATAGTATGTTGCACCCGGTTCAAGACCGGAAAGAGTTACTGAATGTGAAATAACTTTAGGGTTGGTGTCATATTCAGGGGTAGTATGCGCGTATCCATATTTTGGAGGATTACCCTGATTATCATTAGGGTCAAAATTATGCTCTTCGCCCTCTTTGGCATAAATTACCTGAGAACTCGCTGGATGAGAAGTTTCCCAAGCAATTACAACATCATAATATTCTCCATTTTGAACCTGTGTTTGATTTATTTCTATTGATCCCTCTATAATTCCAAGCGGCTCTTCGGCAGGAGTAGACCCACCTGTTCCACCGGTTTGAGCTCCTCCGCTCATTGTGCCTCCGCCGGCACCACTGATTAGTAATGGAGGCAAAACCGCTCCTCCGCCCTGATCTTCTTCGCCTTGTTCTTCCTCTTCCTGTTCCTCTTCTTCCTGCCCCTCTTCTTCATCCTCGTCTTGCTCTCCTTCTTCCTCCTGTCCACCTCCGGCCTGCTGTTCTTCTATCTGACATACCGAAGAACAACCATCTCCATCTTCAAGATTTCCATCATCACAGGCCTCATCTTCATCTAAAATTCCGTTGCCACAAATTGGCTGATAATTAAGAAAATCTAAATCTCCAATATTGTCTCCTTCTTTAAGAGAAACCTCCCAGTAATTTTCTTCCGGGTAGGTCTGCTCCCAATTAGAACCTTCGGGCATCACTTCACTTACCCGATAAGTAGCCGGCTCAAGATTTTCAAAAATATAGTATCCCTGATCGTCTGTTGTTGTTTGAGAAAATATTTCCCAGTTCTCGTTATTATTTTTTTCAAGTAAAATTGTCCAGCCAAAAAGACCTGGCTCCCCTTCGTTATATTGAGAATCTTTATTTAAATCATTGTATTTATGACCTGAAATAGAACCAAAAACTTCTCCTTCTTCCTCTTCTCCTTCTTCCTCACCTTCTCCCTCTTGAGCGCAATCTGGATCATCTATTGTCCTGCTCAAATCCTGACAATACTCAAACTCAGAAATAGCAGTTCTTGTTTGCTCTCTTATACCATCGCCAACACAATCTCCATCTTCCCATTCGCTATAGACGCAGGCACAATCATCATCCAACACATTTTGGGGCTCGGGGTCATCTCCACAAAAAGGAAAATTCCATTCTATTTCAATCTCTCTTTGCCCATCTGCCACGCAATCTCCCGGAGTTCTGATTTGCTCACACTGATCACCAAAACCACAAATCTCGCTGGCAATCTGGCTATAAATATCATCTAATTCGCTTTGGCTTGAGGCAAAATGATAATTTCCTCCTGTGCCTTGAGCAATCTGTTGGAGTTGCCCTTGATTAGCATTTGCGCCCAGCCCTATGGTAAATATTCTTATACCAAGAGCCGCTGCCTCCTGAATTTTTTGGTTTAACAAATCACTCTTGCTATCAGACCCGTCAGAAAGCAAAATCAAAGTATGAAGAGCATAAATTCTTGCGCCCTCTGAGGAAAATTCCTCAATTGCTTCATCTATAGCATCGGCAATACTGGTATTAGTGCCGCTTCTGGTTGATAAATTAGCGATAATATTTTTTGTGCTGGTATGATCAGAAGAAAGCGATTTCTCTAAATTAACATTTCCACTAAAAGAAATAACACCTGATTGATCCTCGCTTTTTAGCCTGTCAACAAAATTCTGGGCTGCTTGCTTTACTGCTTCAAGTTTACTGGGGACAGAGGGGTAATAAATAGTATCCTGAGGGGAAAAATTTATTATCGTCTCATCATAAGAATCTCTAACACTCTGGCACCATTCTTCTGTAACATTATATTTTTTGTTTAAATACCAAGTTGAATAATCTTCTCCCGGAACCATCCTTAATTCTGTCCACTCACACCTGCTTGGCTGAGCGCCCTCATCCATACTTTGAGTAACATCAATTGCCAAGATAACATCAGTGGCAAAACTACACATTGAATCTGTTACTGCCAAAGCAGTATTTTTATGGCTTGGAATAATTGAAGCAAACTGAAAAACTAAAGCAAAAATAGTCAGTGTTGCCGCTCCTTTTATCATCTTTTCTTTATTAAAGATTCTCTTTATTCTTTTTCTTAACCCAAAAACATTTCTTTTAACCTCTCTTTTTTCTGGCGTTAAGGGTAGTTTTCCTTGTTGAGAAAAATAAAAAGAAAAGGTGTTTTCCTTTTCTTCAAAATGAATATTTTCAGGCTTAGCAAAAATTACCCGAAAACCAAGCCTTACAAGCTTTATTCTCTGATTTATAGAGTTTATTCTCTTTTTGGCACTGTGGGTATCAATAACAATCCCGATCAGTAATCTCTCATTCTCTCTTTTTCTCACTATCTTTATCATAAATATCGGTTAATTTTGAAATTTTTAAACAAGATTTTAATTTTTCCACCTATTTTTTTGTTTTGGGTAAAAATAGTTAAAATTGCTGCCAAAGATAGAAAGATTGCTCCCAAAACAAACCACCCTAAAAGAATATTTCCTCCTCCAAGCTTGCCAATTGAGGCAAGCAAAAGCTCCATAAT
>CAYNAX010000059.1:0-3496 GCA_964395745.1 uncultured Candidatus Saccharibacteria bacterium
TGCCGGCTTTGAAACAGCAATTTTCTTATCAAAAATCGCAAAGAAAATTTATATTCTTGAATATGGTGAAACTGTTAAAGCCGATCCAACAAACCAGGAAATTGTAAAAAAATCAGGAAAAACAGAAATCATCACCAATGCCCAAGTTAAAAAAATCGCAGGAGACAAGTTCGTAAAATCGATTATTTATTTAGATCGCGAAACCCAAGAAGAAAAGGAGTTAAAAGTTGATGGAGTTTTTATTCAAATTGGAAATCAACCGGCAACTTCTTTTGCAAAAGATCTTGTGGAATTTAATGAGAGAGATGAAATAATTGTTGAGTTTGAAACTTGCCAAACAAAAACAGATGGGTTATTTGCGGCAGGAGATTGTAATACAGGACCTTTCAAACAAATTATCACTGCCTGCGGAGAAGGAGCCAAATCAGCCCTTGCCGCTTTTCAGTATGTTCAAAAACTAAAATCCTCCCAATCTAGTGAGAACAGCTCTCGCTAAAATTACTACCAACGAGGCCCGTCCTCGTTGATGTTTCGGGGGAGATAAAATTAAAAAAAGGTCATTTGTTTAATTTATGAGAAATAATTACGGATGTCACAAATTTTGTTGGGCTTGTTGTTATTAATGTCTCTTCTTTTAAATCAATATCTTGTGGTTGGAATTTTGGGAGCAATTATCCTGCTGGGTGCAATTGCCCCTTGATTAAATCTTGCTTATAATTTACTTCTTCTTTACAAAAAGAAATTACAAAAGGAAAATAGGATGGAACGAGATGAAAATGAGTTAAGGTTTGCACGCGGAATGATTGGGATTTTCACTCTCATAGGTTTCTTTTTATTGTATTTCGGCTTTGCTCCACTAATAGGGAAAATTTTAATAATTCTTACTTCATTCCTTTTATTATTTGCAGGTGCTACAGGAATTTGTATTGCATCTTTAATGTATGCCTTACTTTTCAAAAAATCACAAAAAAATACCTCTCAATAAAAATTGTTGGTTTGTTAGAAGGTTGGGCTATCTACCGGCAAAACGTTGTCGATATTGCCAGCTTAAATTGTCTCAATGTCCTTTCTTTCAATATCTTTTAATAAGCGTCGCCATAATTGCGGTAACCCTTTTAACCTCGTGGTTGGTTTTTGGAAACATCCCTTGGTTGATACTTTTTATTGTATTTTTTTGTATCCTAGTCTACGGATATTTTTTTGATCGAGCCACGGTGAAAATCATTGATGTCAACTTCAAAGTTTACAAGGCGAACATAGAACTTGAGAGAAAAGTTAAAGAAAGAACCAAAGAATTAGAAGAATTAACAAAAACCTTGGAAACACGGATGGCAGAAAAAACAAAAGAGTTAAAGCACCAAAAAGAAGCCTTAGAGAAAGAGGTAGCCAAGCGCACAAAAGAACTTAGAGAACTTAATGAAAAATTAGAAGAGGAAGTAGAAAAGAGAACCAAGGAATTAAAGGAGAGGATTGAAGATTTGCAAAGAATAAATAGGTTAGCGGTAGGAAGAGAATTAACTATGATAAAAATGAAAGAGAAAATTCACAAACTAGAAAAGGGACTTGAGAAATGTCAGAAAAAAAAGAAAGATTCCACCAACGAGACCGGTCCTCGTGAAGACAAAAATGATAGTGAATAAATTAAAAACCGCCAATTTAAAATGGAGCAAGAAATCCAAAATATTAAGGCAATAAAAATATTAAACTCAAGAGGGGAGTGGACGCTTGAGATTGTAGCAGAAAGTAAAAATTTCAAGGTTAAAGCCGGGGTGCCAGGTGGAGCTTCGTGTGGAAAATTTGAGGCCAAGGTAGTAGCAGTAGACAAGGCAATAAAAAATGTAAATGAAATTATTGCGCCAAAATTGAAGGGGCTAAACCCAACAGAGCAAGAAAAGATTGATAAAATATTGGTTGAATTAGATGGTACAAAAGATAAATCAAATTTAGGAGCAAATGCAATTGTGGGAGTATCGATGGCGGTTTGTAAAATAGGTGCGAAAGTGCAAGGAATTCCTTTATGGTCTTACATTGAAAAAATCGCAAATTTAAAACAGAAAATTTCAAATTTACCTCAGCCAGCATTTAACATAATTAACGGTGGGAAGCATGCAGGAAATGAATTAGCAATTCAGGAGTTTATGATTGTGCCACAGAAAGAAAGTTTTGCTCAAAATTTAGAAATAGCAGTTAAAACTTACCATCGTCTAAAAGAGACAATTAAAAATGAATATGGAAAAGCAGCAATAAATGTTGGAGATGAAGGAGGTTTTGCTCCACCAATTTTTTCTACTATAGAAGCCCTAGGGTTGCTTAAAGAAGCGGTTGAAGAGGATATCAAAATTATTTTAGATTGTGCCGCAACGCACTTTTATAAGAACGAAGAGTATTATCTTGAAAGAACAACATTTACACGAGAGGGACTCTTAAACTTTTACAAAGACCTTATATCAAAATATCCCATTATTGGGCTTGAAGATCCTTTTGCTGAAGAAGATTTTGAAGCTTGGAAAAACCTTTATTCTAAATTCCAGATTCTAAATTCTCAATTGCTAATTATTGGGGATGATTTAACTGTTACAAATCCCGAGCGAATAAAAATGGTAAAAGAAAAAGAATTGTGTAATGGCGTGATTGTAAAAATTAATCAAATTGGAACAGTTACAGAGGCAATTGAGTCAGTAAAACTAGCGAAATCATTTGGGTGGAAAATTATTGTCTCTCATCGATCAGGCGAAACAAACGATGATTTTATCTCAGATTTCGCTATTGGAATTGGAGCAGATTTTATCAAGGCAGGAGCGCCAGCAAGAGGAGAAAGGGTGGCAAAGTATAACAGATTGTTAGAAATTGAAAAAGAAATGCAAGACAAGAAAGATAACTCTTAATCAATCATTAATTATTATGAAAAAAATTCTTTTTATTGTTATTGATGGGTTGGGCGAGAAACCAATCCCTCAATTAAATAATCAAACCCCACTTGAAGCAGCAACAACACCAAATTTAGATTATTTGGCAAAAAACGGAGTTTGCGGGGTTGTTCAGCCATTTAAATTCTCCTGGCAGCCCTATCCAACTTCTGATGTAGCCCACCTGGGACTTTTTGGCTATGATCCCAAAAAATATTATCTGGGAAGAGGAGTATACGAAGTTTCAGGAATTGGAATGAAATTAAAAGAAGGAGATATTGCCCTAAGAGTAAATTTTGGAACAGTTGATAAAAATCTTAAAATTTTTGATCGGCGAGCCCAAAGAATTGAAGATACCCAACCGTTGGTAAAATCTTGCCAAGGAATTAAGATAAAAGGTGTAGAGTTCATTCTCAAAAAAAGTTATGGCCATAGAGCAGGTCTAATTTTAAGAGGAAAAAATCTTTCCCCAGAAATTACAGATGGCGATCCTCATAAAATCGGCGTAAAAGTTCGCAAAATAAAGCCCAAAAGGAAAAGCGAGAGTGCAGAGTTTACTGCTAATATTCTCAATCAATTTTTAGAAAAAA
>CAYNAX010000060.1:0-3486 GCA_964395745.1 uncultured Candidatus Saccharibacteria bacterium
CCTTTGACTATCATTTTTACCATAGGGCCCGAAGTTAAATAATCAATCAACCATCCTCTTACCATCTTTCCTATTTCTAAAAAATCATCTGTGCCTAATTCTTTTTTAATGTCCAAACCATAATCCTGATAATTTTTTAAGGTTTTCTCTCCTATTCTTTTTAACCATTTCTCATCTTTTGGATAATGCCCATCTACCTGCTCTTTTGTTGCCCAGAACATCTGAAGGGCAATAATTTTTAACCCTCTTTTTTCAATACGGGAGATTATCTCGCCTATCAATCCTCTTTTAACTCCGTCGGGTTTAATAAGGAGAACGGTTTTTTCTTCTTTTGGATGAGACATATATCACCTTCATTAATTGTTGATAAAACTTTTATATCATATTTCTTCAATCTTTCCAACACTTCCTGATGGGGAAATTTATATTTATTGTCCTTGCCCGCAGAAATTATTGCCAGGGATGGAGAAACTATTAAAAGGAATGGGTCGGAACTAGAATATTTGCTTCCATGATGCGGTATTTGCAAAATATCAGAATCTAAATCAATTCTTTGATCAATAAGTTTATATTCTACCTCGCTTGTAATATCCCCTGTAAAAAGCATTGTATCCTGATAAGAATAAAATTTAGAAACAATAGAGGTGTCGTTTATTTCTTTTATGTTTTTGAGAAAGTTTTGAGGAGGCCAAAGAATTGCAAGATAAGCATTATCTGTTAAATAAACTTTTAAACCCTGATCTGCGATTTTTACATTTGCGCCTTCCTCTTTTATCAAATTTTGCCATTGCTTAAAAAGTGAAGTATCTATTGTGGCACCTGTCCAGAGAATGTTTTTAACCTGATAATTTTTCAAAACCTCAAACAAACCATAAATGTGATCTTTTTGGGAATGAGTAAGAATAATGAGGTCTATAGTATGATCCCAAAAGGGCATCTGTCTGCTTAGTTTTTCTAAAATTTTCTGGTCAGGACCACCGTCTATAAGAATCTGTTGATTTTTCTCTGTTTTTATAAAAACTGCGCTCCCCTGCCCTACATCAAGAAAGCAAACCTTGGTAAATTCTTCTTGAGAATAATAATAAACCGCGCTCCAAACAAAAAAGTTAGCGATAAGAAGAATTGATAAAAGAATGATTTTTTTCTTGATGCTTCTCATTTGTTTTGTAAAAATTAAAAAGCCCGGCTCAGCCGGGCTTTTTAATTTTTATCTTCGGAAATCTCGTCTGGGTCGGCGGGGTTTCATTGGTCTTGCTTCTTCAACGACAATATTTCTGCCGTCTAATTCTTGTCCATTTAAAGAAGCCATTGCGTTTTGGGCTCCTTCTTCTGTAGACATTTCCACAAAACCAAATCCCTTAGATCTCCCTGTAGCACGATTAACAATAATGGTTGCCTCTTCAACAGTTCCTGCTTGAGAGAAAAAATCTTTCAACCCATCCTCGGTAGTATCGTAAGAGAGATTTCCCACGTATAGTTTCTTACTCATTTTAGATTAATTTTTGATTGTTATAAGGGAACTATAAATTCCTCTTCGAGGCTCGACCGCTCAGCGAACACTGAGTATTTTCCTCAATTCTGAATTATACACTTTTATTAATTTTTGTCAAACAAAAATTATTACTATCCATTGCTATTACATTTCATTTCTTTAGATAAATTTTGCCGTCCAAGTTTTCGCTTTTTTTAAATCGTTTGGGGTTCCCTCAAATACAATTTTTCCTCCTCTATCTCCGCCTTCAGGGCCTAATTCAACAATCCAGTCCGCTTCTTTTAAAACTTCGGGGTTATGCTCGATTACCACAATAGTGTTTCCCTTCTCGGCTAATCTTCTTAAAACAACAAGAAGTTTTCTTACATCTTCAAAATGCAAACCTACGGTGGGCTCGTCTAATATATATAAAGTTTTGCCGGTGTCGCGTCGAGTAAGTTCGTGTGCCAACTTGATTCTTTCTGCTTCTCCTCCAGAAAGAGTAGTAGCGCTCTGACCAAGTTTTAAATAACCCAACCCTACATCACACAATAATTGGAGTTTGTTCTTTATCTGAGGAATGTTAGAAAAAAACTTTTTTGCTTCTTCAATGCTCATCTCTAAAACATCAGATATACTTTTTCCGTTATATTGAACCTTTAAAACCTCTGGGGTAAATCTTTTACCTTCACATACTTCACACTCAACATAAATGTCAGGTAAAAAATACATTTCTACTTTTTGAAAACCCTCTCCTTTACAAGCAGGACATCTTCCTGCTTTGGTATTAAAACTAAAATAGGAAGCACTATAACCTTTCAGTCGAGCCTGATATGTCTTAGCAAAAATTTGGCGAATAGGACCAAAAACTCCTGTATAGGTGGCTGGGTTTGAACGCGGAGTTCTTCCAATGGGTGTTTGATCCACTAAAATAACTTTATTTAGATGCTCCGCTCCCACAATTTCTTTATACTCACCCGGCTGTATTTTTTTTCTATGATGAATTTTCTTTAATAGTGCTTTTGCTAATGTTTCAATAACTAAAGTGCTCTTTCCTGATCCCGAAACCCCAGCCACGCAAACAAATCTCCCCAGAGGAATTTTAAAATTTACCCCTTTCAGATTAAATTGACTTGCTCCTCTGAGTTCCAACCATTTTGTTTTATCATCGGGAGGAACAGAAGCATATTTGGTTTTTACTTTCAGTTTCTTTGAAAGATAAAGCCCAGTAAGTGTTTTTGATTTTTTAAGTTTGTTGTATGGGCCTTCAAAAACAATTTTTCCTCCAAACTTACCTGCCCCGGGACCTATCTCAATAATCCAGTCGGCGCTGGAAATTATTTTTTCGTCATGCTCTACCACAATAACCGTATTTTTCTGCTCCACCAGTTGTTTTAAGGCTTTAATTAATCTCTCTATATCTCTTTGATGAAGACCAATTGTTGGTTCATCTAACACATATACTACTCCTGAAAGTCCTGAGCCAAGCTGACAAGCCAGCCTTATTCTTTGATTTTCTCCTACTGAGAGTGTTGTTGCTTCTCTGGCAAGATTAATATATTCCACGCCTACATCTACCAGAAATCTTAATCTTTTTAAAATTTCCCCTAAAAGAGGTTTTGCTATTGTTTTATCCTTTTGAGAAAGCTTTTTAGGAAGAGATTCAAAAAATTTGATTGACTTTTTTGCCGACATTAAACAAACCTCGTAAATATTTTTTCCTCCAACTTTAATTGAGAGTGCCTCTTTTCTCAACCTTGCCCCATTACATTTTGGGCAAACAATCTCTGTCATATATTTTGAAATTTCTTCCCTTATATATTCTGACTCGGTTTCATGATATAATCTTTCCATTTTAGGAATTACACCCTCATAGTTTGTAGTACCTGAAGTATCTCCATATAAAATTATTTCCTGAATTTGTTTGGGTAATTTTTTAAAGGGAGTATTTAGAGAAAAACCTAATTCTTCTGCCAACTCTTCCAGTGCCCATTTTTGATAAGGAACACTTAACG
>CAYNAX010000061.1:0-3396 GCA_964395745.1 uncultured Candidatus Saccharibacteria bacterium
ATTAATAAAACTTCTCATTACTTAGAATGGAATGTTCAGCAGGCAGAAAAAGGAGGTTATCCTCATTTTATGTTAAAGGAAATAATGGAAGAACCAGAAGTTATCAAAGACGCGATTCGGGGAAGAATGATTATTGAAGAGGGTTTAGCAAAGTTGGGAGGAATTGAAAATGTAGCAGATAGGTTAAAAGAAATAAATAGGTTGGTTGTTGTTGGAATGGGAACTGCTCTTTTAGCAGGGAAAGTCGGCGAATATATGATTGAAGAATATGCTCAGATTCCGGTTGAAACAGAAAACGCCTCCGAGTTTAGATATAAGAAACCGGTTCTAAGAAAAAAAGACGCAATTTTAGCCATTTCTCAATCTGGAGAAACTGCAGATACGCTTTTTGCTGTAAAAGAAGCCAAAAGGAAAGGAATTTTAACTCTGGGAATAATTAATGTGGTAGGTTCGAGTATTGCAAGAGAGGTTGATGCCGGAGTTTATAATCATGCTGGTCCTGAAATCGGAGTAGCGGCAACAAAATCTTTTGTTTCTCAACTAACTGTTTTGGCTCTTTTGACAGTATTTTTAGGCAGAGAAAGAGGAATGTCCTTGGTTATGGGTAAAAGAATTTTAGAAGAACTTACAAGGATTTCTAATTTAATAGAAAACATTTTAGAGCAAAGAGAGGAAATTAAAGAATTGTCTGAGAAATATTTTCAATATAATAATTTTCTATTTTTGGGCAGAAAGTATAATTATCCTATTGCTTTAGAAGGGGCTCTCAAACTTAAAGAGATATCTTATATTCACGCAGAAGGTTATGCTGCGGGCGAAATGAAACATGGTCCTATTGCAATGATAGACGAGAATTTTCCCTCAATTATTATTGCTCCCAAAGATAGTGTTTATGAGAAAATGATATCAAATATTCAAGAGATAAAAGCAAGAAAAGGGAAGGTTTTGGCTATAACAACAGAGGGGAATGAAGAAATAGAGCAATTAGCAGACGATGTAATATATATTCCTAAAACTTTAGAGATGTTAACACCAATATTATCAGTAATCCCCTTGCAACTTTTTGCTTATTATATTTCTGTTTTAAGGGGACTTGACCCAGACAAGCCAAGGAATTTAGCAAAGTCGGTTACAGTGGAGTAAAAAACGAAAAAGCAAACCTATTTTTTGTAGACGGGAAATTTTTTACAGAGTTCGGTTACTTTATATTTTATTTCTTCAGAGCTTTCTTTTTTTGTCAAAATTCTGTATATCCAGTGAGCAATTAACTTCATTTCGCTTTCTTTCATTCCTCTACTAGTAACAGCCGGTGTTCCAAGACGAAGCCCGGTGGGTTTAAAAGGGGATTCGTCTCCCGGTACAGTATTTCTATTTGCTAAAATGTTTGCTTCTTCCAGCAGGCTTTCGGCTTCTGAAGCATCAATTACATCTCGAAGATTTATTAAAATTAAATGATTGTCTGTTCCTCCTGAAAGAAGGTTAAAGCCATAATTTATTAATTGGTCTGCCAAAACTTTAGCATTTTTTACTATTTGTTTTTGAGATTCTTTGAATTCGGGCTTTAGTGCCTCAAAAAAAGCAACGGTTTTGGCACAAATTATATGTTGGTGTGACCCTCCCTGAATTCCTGGAAAAACAGCGCGGCGGATTTTATCATAGATTTCTTTTCTTGCAAAAATGATTGCTGATCGAGGACCTCTTAAAGTTTTATGAGTTGTTGTCATTACCACATCAGCATATTCAAACGGCGAGGGGTGAATTCCAGCAGCAATTAAACCAGCAATATGAGAAATATCAGCCAAATGATAGGCGCCAACCCTTTTTGCGATTTCTCCAAATTTTTTGAAATCAATAATTCTTGGATATGCCGTTGCTCCAGAAATGATTATTTTTGGTTTTTCCTCTTGGGCAATCTGTTCTATTTTGTCGTAATCAATTAAGCCATCTTTATTGACTCCATAATTAATAGTATGCCAGAACTTAGAGGAGATGTGCGCTTTATATCCATGACTTAAATGTCCTCCGTGGGTAAGTTCCATAGAAAGAATTTTTTCTCCGGGTTCTAATAATCCAAAATAAATCGCTAAGTTGGCTGGAGATCCAGAAAGGGGTTGTGGATGAACTTCCCAATTTTCATCTAAACCAAAAACCTCTTTTGCTTTCTGGGAGCAGAGAATTTCTAATTGGTCAGCAAACTGACATCCTGGATAATATCTTTTTCCCGGATAACCCTCAACATATTTATTTGTAAAAACAGAAGCGGCAGCTTCTAAAACTGCCGGTGAAACATAGTTTTCTGAGGGAATTAAATTAAGCGTCTCTTCTTGGCGCTTAATCTCTTTTTGGATTAAATCATAAACCTCGGGCGCAGTATTTTTTATATTTTCCATAAAATCAAAAATCAATTATTTTACTTTATCAAAGCGCAAGGAATCGTCAAGTTCATTTTTTTCTACACCTAAATTGTGGTATTATGGGATATTAAGAAAGATTTATGAGGGCAATAATTTTAGCAGCAGGAAACGGTGTGCGGCTTCTACCTCTTACAGCCACAAAGCCCAAGCCCTTGATAAAAATTCTTGATAGTTCAATTTTGGAGCACAATTTAGAACAATTAAGGGGACTTGTTAAAGAGGTAATTTTAGTTGTTGGCTACAAAGGAGAGTTAATTCAGAAGCACATAGGTAGAAAATATAAAGAAATTAATATTCGCTATGTTTGGCAGAAGAAATTACAAGGAACAGGGGAGGCAGCAAAATTAGCATTGAAGTATATAAAAGATAGATTTCTTCTCCTCAACGGAGACGATTTTTATTTTAAAGACGATCTTAAAAAACTAACAGAGCGATTTCCGGCAGTATTAACCAAAAAAGTTGAAGATGCTAGTAATTTCGCTGCAGTAATTCTCAAAAAGAATGGACAGATAAAAGATATTATCGAAAAGCCAGAAAAGAAAATTTCTGATCTTGCCAACATTGGAGCCTATTATCTTCCTAAAAAGATTTTTGAATATAAAATTAAGAAATCAAAAAGAGGAGAGTATGAATTTCCCGACTACTTAAGAAAATTTGTAAAAGATCACGAATTGTTTTGCGTTGAAGCAAATAATTGGGTACCGGTTTCGTATTCTTGGAACCTCTTAGATGCTCTAGAGTTGCTTTTGCAAAAGGCAAAGCCTAAAAAAGATGGAATGATTGAAAAAGGGGCAACTATTAAGGGAAAATTAATTTTAGGCAAGGGAAGCGTTGTTAGGGCGGGAACATATATTTTAGGATCAGTTTTCATTGGCAAAGATTGTGTTATTGGTCCTAATTGTTTTATCAGAGGAAATACAATGATAGGAGATAATTGTCGTATTGGGCAGGCAGTGGAGATAAAAAATTCAATTATTTATGA
>CAYNAX010000062.1:0-3246 GCA_964395745.1 uncultured Candidatus Saccharibacteria bacterium
TGAGATGGGATCAAGCGCAGATTTTCGGGGCAAAGAAGGAATAGAAAAATTGCTTAGAAAGAGAAAAGAAGAATATGAAAAACTTTCTCCAAAAGAGAAAGAAGGTTTTGATTTAGAAAGTTTAAAAACCCCTTTTTCAGATTCTAGAGTTTTACATATTGCTCAGGATAAAGAAATTAAAAAAGTGCTTGTGGGGATTGATATTGAACCCGCAGAAATTCTTCTTGCCAAAGAATTGGGAGATATAGATTTGATTATATCTCACCATCCTCTTGGTAAGGCTTTGGCTACCTTGCATGAAGTGATGGAACTTCAGTGCGATGTTTTGGCTCAGTACGGTGTTCCTATAAATATTGCCGAAAAATTGATGAGAGAAAGGATCTCAGAAGTAGCGCGAGGGTTAAATCGAGTTAATCATCAACGAACTGTAGATGCAGCAAGGATTTTAGGGTTTAATTTGATGTGTTTGCACACGGTATGCGACAATTTAGCAGCGAGATTTTTAAAAGAAAAGATAGAAGAAGCAAAACCAGAATATTTAGGAGAGTTAGTAGATTTACTTGAGGAGGTCCCTGAATACAAAGAAGCCCGAAAATTGGGGGCTGGGCCTAAGATTTTTGTTGGCGAAAGAAAAAATAAATGTGGCAAAATAGCACTTACAGAAATTACCGGAGGAACAGAAGGTTCTCCAAAACTCTATCAAAAAATGGCTCAGGTAGGTATTGGAACTGTTGTAGGTATGCATATTTCCGAAGAGCATAAAAAAGAGGCAGAAAGCGCTCTTCTTAATGTAGTAATAGCCGGGCATATCTCTTCAGATTCATTAGGAGTAAATCTTTTCTTAGACGAGTTAGAAAAAAGAGGCATTGAAATTGTTCCCTGCTCTGGGCTGATAAGAGTTTCGAGAAACCATAAATCATAAATCATAAACCATAAACTATAAACGATAAATCGATTAATGTGCTGGTAGAAGAACCAGCTTTTTGTTATGATGAAATTGATATGAGAACAGGAATTGCTACAGTTCCCTTAGATACAGGGAGATGTCCTCCTTGGCTTTTTGAAAGAATGAAAAAGCTCTCACGAGCAATTGCTGTTGCTATTGTTGAAGAATTTGGGCCAGAAGAATTTTTAAAAAGAATTGCTGATCCGGTTTGGTTTCAATCATTGGGATGTGTAATAGGATTTGATTGGAACTCCTCAGGCCTTACTACTACCACCCTTGGCGCTCTAAAAGAAGGAATTCGCGGGATAGAAAAAGATTTAGAGATATTTGTTTGTGGAGGAAAAGGGAAAACTTCTTTGAAGACACCTGAACAGATTCAAAAATGGGGAGAATGGTTGGGGTTGAAAGAAGATTTAGTTTATAAATTAATTTATGCTTCAAAACTTTCTGCAAAAGTAGACAACTCTGCTTTGCAAGATGGATACACTCTTTATCATCACAACTTGATTTTTACCAAGAAAGGAAGATGGGTAGTGGTTCAACAGGGAATGAATGAAAAAAACTCTACTGCTAGAAGATACCATTGGTTATCAGATAAAATAAAGAATTTTGTAGAAGAACCACATTCAGGAATTGTTACACAAAAGAAAACAAAACCTCTAAATTTAATCGCCCAAAAAAGCAGAGAAGTCCGTCAAATTTCAACAGAAATGGTGAGAGAAGAACCAAAAACTTTTCTCAAGGACTTGAACCTTGTCCTTAGAAGCGATGTAATAAAAAGGCGATCGCTTTCTTATTACAGCACCAAAAATTTTTTAACTAAACAAAAAAGAATTCCGGGATTTTGCGAAGTAGAATTGAATAATGTGGAGTTTTTTTGGCACCCTGTATTAAAAGAGAGGTTTGATTTAAGAAGGTTAAAACGAACTATAGAATCTGCTCATTTTTTGAAGCCAAAAAATTTTGAAGAATTAATTTCAATTAAGGGAGTTGGGCCAAAAACATTAAGAGCCCTTACATTAGTAGCCGAATTGATTTACGGAAAAAAACCTTCTTATGAGGATCCGGCAAGATACTCTTTTGCTCATGGAGGTAAAGACGGTACCCCTTATCCGGTAAATCGCCCGGCCTACGATGAAACTATTGAAATTATTGAAAGAGCAATAAATAAAACAAAAATTTCCTTAAAGGAAAAAGAAGGAGCAATCAAACGACTAAGAACAAGTTTTTTATGAAAAAATATTCTTCTAAAAGGGCTAAAAAGTATAAGTTGGCTTATAGAACACCTTCAAGGTTTATTATTAAGAAATGCAAAGATGTATGGAAGAGAAAAAAGAAAGACCCAAAAGCGCATTGAAGATAACCAAAAAATATATTGTCGGAGAGATATTGATTGCTGCCTTCACTTTTTCTCTGGCAGTTTTTTCTGCCCGAAAGTTTCTTCAAATCATTAAAGAGCAAGAAATAGAAATTCCTCAGATGCCCCTTTCTCAATTTATCACTTCTTTTTTATTTCTTGTTCTTTTTATTGTTTTGTTGGCTTCTTTACCAAAGATAAAGAAAGTAAGAAGAGCAGTTTATAGTTTTCTTTTTATAGCCGCCTCTCTCTACGGACTTTTGATTATTCTTTCAAGTTTTCTTGTTGATTTGTGGTCGCTTGTTTTAGGGGGGTTGTTGTTTCTTTGCTGGCTTTATTTCCGCAATGTTCTTTTTCACGACATATTGATGATATTTGCTATTGCCGGAATTTCTGTTCCTTTAGGATTAAGTTTAACTCCCCGTTCAATGATTTTTCTTTTGTTAATTTTTTCCATATACGATTATATTGCTGTTTACAAAACAAAACATATGCAAAAGATGGCTAAAACAATGATGAAAGAAGGCGTTATTACCGCCTTTTTTATTCCAGAGAAAATAAAAGGTTTGTTTTTGAAAACAAAAGAGGTTAAGCCCCAACAAGGAGTTTTGATTTTAGGAGGCGGAGATATTGCCTTTCCTTTGCTTTTTACTATTTCTGCCCTGCCGGTGAATTATTTAATGGCATTGCTTATAGCCGTTTTTTCTTTTTTGGGCATTATTTTCAGCAATTTTCTTTTTCTTTTTCAAAAAGAAAGAAGCCCTATGCCAGCCCTACCTCCAATTTCTTTGTTTGCAATATTGGGTTATATTATTGCAGCGTTGATTATTTATTATTAACGGCACTACCTTAAATTTTTTACCATATAAGTATCGCAAAGTTGGTACCCTAATTTTCTATAATATTCTCTTACTCCTACGCCAGAAATCACGGCGATTTTTTT
>CAYNAX010000063.1:0-3175 GCA_964395745.1 uncultured Candidatus Saccharibacteria bacterium
CTGTAATTAACTCCCCTAGCCACATCAAAAGCAAACTCCCGGCTGTAACAGTAATTATTGATGCAAACAAAGCAAGTGGTGAAGTTATGGTTATAGCATGCTGTCTTTGTAAAAGAGTGAGCATCGCGTATGCTTGAAGAAAAGCCAAGGGCACGGTCAAAATTCTTGCATATTGGTTAAATTTCTGCCTTCCTGCTTCTCCTTCTTCCTTATAAAGCCGCTCCAAGGCCGGAAAAATCATTGTTAAAAGTTGCATTATGATGATGGCTGTAATGTAAGGCCCTAAACCTAACATTACAATAGAAATATTAGAGAGTGTTCCTCCGGAAAATATATTCATTAAGCCGAAAACTTGGAACCTAGCAAAAAAATCTTCAAGATTTGCTTTATCAATACCAGGAATGGGAATATTTGCTAAAAGCCGAAAAATCACAAAAATAAAAAGAACAAAGAAAATTTTTCTTCTTAAATCTTTTATTTTGAATATTTGAATTATCTTATCAAACTTCATTGTTGTTTTTGGTTTAATGAATTCTCATTAAGAAATTTCCACCTTGCCTCCTGCTTTCTCTACTTTTTCTTTTGCGGACTTAGAAATCAAACATTGACGAACAATAATCTTTTTTGTGATTTCTCCATCGCCCAAGATCTTCACCTGAGGAATTTTCCCCTTGTTTTTTTTAATCACTTTCTTTTCAATTAAAGATTCTGGGGTAACTATTTCTCCTTCTTTAAATTTTACCTCAATCTGAGAAAGATTAACAATTTCCAGTGGGAGTTTTTGAAGTGGGTTAAAATTATACCCTCTAAGCTTTGGGTACTTTTTAATAATTTCTCGAATAATAGGCTGTAATTTATACCCTGCTCTTGCTTTCTGTCCTTTCACTCCTCTACCCGAATAAGTACCCTTCTTTCCTCCTCTTCCCACTCTTTTTTTCTTCTTGAGTTTATTTTTTGGTTGAATCTGATGAAGTTGCATAGTTTTGTTTTATCTTTAACTGCTGAAATGCCTTAATTACTGCTTGAGCATTATTTAGTTTATTTCGCGTAGCGCCAAGAACTTTAGAAGAAATGTTTTTAATGCCTGCCAATTGACAAATTACTCTGACTGTACCTCCTGCTACTAATCCCCTTCCCTGTTTTTGAGGACGCAACAGTACCTTGGCTGCTCCGGTTTTAGCAAAAACTTCGTGAGGAATAGTATCATCGATAATTGGTACCTCTATAATATTTTTCTTGGCTTTAAGGGTCGCCTTTTCCACCGCTTGAGCCACATCTTTTCCTTTTGCTACTCCTACCCCAACTTTTCCGTTTTTGTTTCCTCCCACAACCACAGCCCTAAATCTTAACTGCTTACCTCCAGCAGTCACCCTGGTTACTCTTTTAATTTCTAAAACTTTTGTTTCAAATGCTTCTTCTATTTGTTCCTCTTTTTTCTCTTTTGATATGTTATCTTTTTTGGTATTATTTTTCTGCATACTCACTTTTTATTTAAAATTTTAGACCTCCAGTTCTTGCCCCTTCGGCTACTGCCTTTACTCTTCCATGATATTTATATCCTCCCCTATCAAAAACTGCCGAGTTAATGTTCAACTTTTGAAGTTTTTGGGCTATTAACTTGCCCACCTCAAAAGCCATAGCAACCTTTGAAGAAAATTGCTTCTTTGCTTCGGAGGAAACCTTTTTTATTTCTCTGTCGCTAGCAGAAACCAACACTTTCCCTTCGGTATCATCAACGGCTTGAACATAAATATGTTTGTTAGATCTAAAAACACACAAACGCGGCTTTGCAGAGGTTCCCTTTACTTTAGCACGTACTCTTTTATGTTTTCTTTCTCTTTTTTCTCTTTTTTCTTTAATATCCATAATAAAAAGTCAAAAGTTAAATCTCAAAAGTCAAAAGTTAATTTTATTATTTAATTTTTTCTTTTGTTGAAATTTCATTGGTTTTGAGTTTTAAGTTGTGGTTTTGACTTTTGAGATTTGCGTTTTGAGATCTTTATTGTGTTGCTCCGGCTGCTTTTTTACCTAATTTTATTTTTATCTTTTCTCCTAAATATCTAATACCCGAACCTTTATATGGCTCCGGTGGTCTTACTTTTCTTATTCGAGCCGCCATTTCCCCTACTTTTTGTTTATCTATACCCTTCACGCTTACAATATTTTTCTCTACAGCAAAATCTATTCCTTCTTCTTTCTGAATAATGACGGGATGGCTATATCCTACTTCTAAAACAAGATTGCCTTGCCCATCAACCGATGCTTTATATCCAATACCTTTCAGTTCTAATTTCTTCTCATATCCCTGAGTTACGCCAATAATCATATTATTAATCAAACTTCTATATAAACCCCATAAAGCTTTCACATTCTTCGATCGAATACTTTCTTCTTTTGGCATTACCTTTAAATGATTGTTCTCTTTTTCTATCTTTATTTTTTCGTCATATTCAAGAAAGAGCTCCCCTTTTGGACCTTTCACCCTAATTTCTCCTTCTTTAATCTCCACTTCTACTCCTTGCGGTATTAAAATTGGTTGTTTACCTATCCTAGACATAATAAAAAGTCAAAAGTTAAATCTCAAAAGTCAAAAGTTAATTTTATTATTTAATTTTTTTCTTTTGTTGAAATTTCATTGGTTTTGAGTTTTGACTTTTGCGTTTTGAGTTGTTTTTACCATACCTCGCATATCACTTCTCCGCCTAAATGCCTTTTACGCGCTTCTTTGTCTGTCATCAGCCCTTGAGATGTTGAAATTATCGCAACCCCATATCCTCCCTTTGGGGCTTTAATCTTTTTGTAGGGCAAATAAACTCTCCTGCCTGGTTTGGAAACTCTTTTCATCTCAATTATTTTAGGTTCTTGATTTTCGTATTTCAAAAAGATTTTAATAATTCTTTTATTGCGTCTAAACTTTTTTTCTACTTTTTCAATAAACCCTTCTCTTTCTAGAATAAGGACTATCTGATATTTAATTCGAGAATAAGGAATATCAACGGTTGGATGTCCTACCGCTTGCGCATTTTTAATCCTTATTAACATGTCGGATATTGGATCAGTCATCATAATAAAAAGTCAAAAGTTAAATCTCAAAAGTCAAAAGTTAATTTTATTATTTAATTTTTTCTTTTGTTGAAATTTCATTGGTTTTGAATTTTGACTTTTGTGTTTTGAG
>CAYNAX010000064.1:0-3166 GCA_964395745.1 uncultured Candidatus Saccharibacteria bacterium
CTGCTTGTGCCTCAGGCGACTTTAAAAGTTTTTCGTCAAATTTTTCTATGTCTTTTGGAGAGGCGCTGCCAACAACTTTTTCTATAAGGTTTCTATACCCCTTATCTATATCTTCTTTTTCCAAAGACAGTCCTAGCCTTTCTTGCTCTTTTTGAAGTTTTACTGCCTTTTTGATATCTCCATTTAATATAGCAGTAGCAATTCCTGCTTCCATTTCTTTTCTTTTGAGTTCAGCAATATCTGGCATTGCTTTAACAAGATTTTTTCTTATCTCGCTTGGAAGTTTTGGAAGTTGTTCGAAAACCTCTTTCTTAAGTCTTTCTGGCACCTTTTTCATCTCGCCCTTTTCAAACATTGCCAACAACCCAGCCACTTTTTCCATAGGTTTTGTTCCGGCTTTTAAAATATGGGCAAGGCGCGCCTCGGTTGTTTCAAAACTTTTGTATTTTCCAAGAAGTTTATTAAAATCTTTGATTTCTTTTTCTACACCCTATATTGCTATTTTGCGGGCTCGCCAAGTAGGCATAAATATAGCTTCGCGCGCTCTTTTCAGTCTTTCTCCTCTCGCTTCTATCCAGGGAGTTTTTACTTGCGCTTTCCACTCTAATCTTTGTTTTGCTCTTTCACGTTCTCTTTGTCGTGCCTCTTCAATAGGACCAAGTTTTTCATATTTTTCGCCTACCTTTCTTGCTCCCCAGCCGGCAGTCTTCTTTAAACGTTGCGGCAGCTTTGCTGCTTGTTTTCTCGCAGCCTTAGTAATGACCTCTGCCCCCATAGGAGCAGATTTAATAGTAGCAAAAAATCCTACAAGAAGGAGGACAAGAGGAATAGAATAAATGACAAGTTGGGTAAACAGCGCAGAAAGAAACACTCTACCTCCTGGGCCTACAACAGGATTAGCATTTAAGTTTGCAATTTTGTCAATATTGGTAACGGCAACTTGGGTAAGAAAGAGGAAAAAGCCTGCACCTACACCGACAAAACACCATTGGATAAACTGTCCCCACCACATATTCCAGATTTTTTGGGTTCTTTTGTCGGGAAAAATCCAAGCAAAGAAAGCCAAGGGTGCTAAAATTACCAATATCCATAGCGCTACATGCCTTACTATAAACAAAACAGCCATCAAGAGCATTATTAGCCCGGCAATAAAATTAAAGAAGAGCACAAATAAAAGTTGAAAAAATGCAACAGACCAAGCAGATCCATCAAACCAATTTCCTCTTAATCCCTCAAAACTACTCAACAGCACACCACCAGATAAGCTTGAGATATTCAAAAGATTGCTATTTCCGGCAGTTCCGGCAGACAAAAAGAAATTCATCACTATATTGGAGGCATCTATAATAACTCCACATATTACAGGCGTAAAATTAATCAAAAGAGCAACAATAACAAGTCGAGGCAAGGCCTTTTTTGCTTGTCCTTCTCCTATTCGTAGGGCAATAGAAATGCCGATCCATATTACCACTAAAATAAAAAAGAGATTTACAAAATCCCTTGTTACCTGCCACCCTTCTAACACTAAGGGATTGTCAGTAACTTTTACTCTTATAAACCCTGGGGTAGTAACCCAGCCTAAAATAGCATTACTTGTATAAACAAAAGCAAAAGATGCTCCAAAAATAATGGTTGCCCAGGTAATAATTTCTAAAGCAATTCTGATGGGTGTTGCTAAAGTGTCAAAAATAGCATAGGCCTTAATCCCAAAGCCAAAAAGCCCTGCTGTTATTCCTCCAAGAAAACTAAACTTTCTTAAAAACCTTTTAATATTAATCCGCATCTTTTTTTATATTTTCTTTGATAATTGTATCATAAAAATTTTGGAAAATAAAACCAAGGACTATCCAATTTTCAAGAGAGAGATTTTCGGGGCGGCAACGAGGATCTATGTGATTCTCTTTTAAAATTTTTTCAAGAAATTTTTTATGTAATGGCAACTTTCTGGTTAAATTATTAATAAGAGTTTTTCGAGGAAAGGCAAACCCCGCCTTTAAAAGTTTAAAAAATAATTTTTCATTAAGTTGAGGGGGAAACATATGAATATCAAAAATAGACAGAATGGCTCCATCTACCTTGGGCTGAGGATAAAAACAGGTTTTAGAAACATAGCCGACAATTTTTGCTTTTCCATAAACTTCTATGGCTGCCTTTGGCAGGCTCATTTTTTTTGAACAAATCTTTTCAGCCACTTCTTTTTGTACGATTGCTGTAATTGATACAGGCTGAATTCTTTCTTCTAAAAATCTTCGGATTATAAGAAGGGCGCCAGTATAAGGTAGGCTTCCAACTACTTTGTATGTTTCTATCCCCAAAGAAGAAAAATCTATTTTAAGAACATCTTTATTGATAATTTCTAAATTTTTGTGGTCTTGAAATTTCTTTTTAAGATATAAACAAAGAGTTTTATCGATTTCTATGGCGATTACCCTTTTACATTTTTTTACAAGTTCTTCTGTAACAAACCCCAATCCGGGCCCCACCTCAATCACTACTTCGTTTCTCTGAAGGTTGGCAGATTTTAATAGTTTCTCAACCACACGCTTGTTTATAAGAAAATTCTGACCCAAAGTTTTTTTGGGAGAAAGCTCTAATTCTTTGAAAAGTTTTTTAAGTTGAGAGGGTTTCATTTTGGGGATAAATTTCTTGACTGATCTCTAAGAAAGGGTTATATAATAAATATATCTCTATATTCTGCCAATTATTAACCTTTTATCTATTCCTAGCAGAAGCCAAAAGTTCGGTTTTATTAATTTACTATCTAGTTTAGCCAAGCAAAAAACCCTTGTTTTGTTTTTTGCTTTTCTTTTTGTTTTAATATTATCTCTTACCAGACACTCTGTTTTATATACTACAACCCTTGGAAGTTTCTCGCAAAATTTCTCAAACTCTTTTGTTTTTCAACAAGATGCTTCAGTTATTTTCCCTGAAGAAGCTTTGGTGGAAAAGAATAGTTTCTTTGGGTTTTCTTCTCCAATAAATATTACCAATTACACTCTAGCCGTAGAAACTTCAGGGTTTATCTCGTATAGCCCAGAGCCGGAAATAAAAGAATACATTGTTCAAAAAGGAGATACTATATCTGGCATTGCGAAAAAGTTTAATATCAGCACAGAAACTATTCTTTGGGCAAATAATCTTTCAAGCAGATCAATTATTAAGCCGG
>CAYNAX010000065.1:0-3136 GCA_964395745.1 uncultured Candidatus Saccharibacteria bacterium
AAAAATCTCTGCCTTACAATATCAGAATGGTAATGAACAACAATTTTTGCGCGGGCGGGAAACAAAAAAAGAGCAAAATCTGCCAAGGGAAATGGTTGGTGAAAATCAAGAATTTGATAGTTGTTTCTTAATTTCTTAAAGAGATTTAAAAAATTTAAGGAGAGGGGCATTCCAAGAAAATTCCCAAAAGTCTTTGCCCTCCAAACTTTAACCTGATTTATCTTTTCTATTCCACCCTTCTTTGCGCAACAAAGAACATCTACTAAAAAATCTGAATCTTTGTTTAACTCCTCCCCTATCTGACGGACAATTCTCTCAACCCCACCAATTTTTGGATAATAAAATTTATTTATTTGGAGAATTTTTTTCATAGTAAACTTCCTCAAAAACTTTAAGCAATTCTTTTGCTGCCTTCTCCCAAGAAAATCTTTTTATATTCTCAAAACCTTCTTGAATTAATTTTTCCCTCAACTCTTTATCTGTTGCTATACGATACATTCCTCGTGCAATATCCTCAACATCATAAGGATTAACAAATAAAGCCCCTTTGCCTGCCACCTCTGGCAAAGAAGCCACATTCGATGTTAACACCGGCACCCCTAAACTTTGGGCCTCTAACACCGGAAGGCCAAATCCTTCATATAAAGAAGGAAAAACTAAACATATTGATTTTTTGTACAAAGCCACCAGTTCTTTTCTTGTTACTACTCCGGCAAAAATTATTTCTTTATGAAGCTCGTTAAGCTCTTTCTTTATAAATGGCTCAACTCTTTTTTCATCTCTATGCCCGGTAAGCACCAGTAAATCATTTATTTTTTTCTCTTTTTTCAATAAATAGAAGGCCTTAACAAGCCTAACAACATTTTTTCGGGGCTGTTGATTGCTCACAAAAAGAAAATATGGTTTTTCTATTTTAAATTTTGAAAACAGTTTCTCTATTTCTTGATTATCAACTTGTGGTAACCGCGGTGGACCCTCATAAATTACCTTGATTTTTTCAGGCCTCACCCCATAAACTTCTTCCAACTCTTTTTTTGAAAAATTAGAGACAGTTAATATATAGGTTGATTTTTTAATAGTTGAGGGAAAGATTATTTTATAATAAATTCTATGAAATTTAGTAAGTGCCTCTTCGGGAAATCTATCATATGCGCAATCGTGAATTGCGGTAACCTGTTTACCTCTCCACAATTGAGGACCAGATGGAGTTGGATTAAAGAGAACGTCAATTTTGTGAGCATCTAAAATAAACCCAAACTGCAACTGTTCAAATACGATACGTTTAAAAATAGCCCTCATTTTAATAGGCATTGGGAAGTAGACAAAATTTGGATACGAAAACTTAAAGTGAGGTAGTACTTGTTCACGCGTAAAAATATAAAACTGATGGTTGGGAGCAATCCTACCAAACTGATACAATAGATTATGAATGTAGGTCACCATCCCCCCTGCCCATTCTTTAAAAGGAAGAAGATTTATGGCTATTTTCATTTTGGTGAAGAGATCGGGTTAATGATTAAATTAATTTATTTAATTTAAAGATTTTCTTCAAGCCGGGAGTTAACACATTATCATATTATCTGAAAAATTATAGGACCTTAGGTATTTTCCTGAAAAGAAATAACCCTATAAACAAAATTCCGCTGCTAATTACAGTCGCAATACTGGCACCATATAAGGAATAGGAAGGAATTAGAAAGAAATTCAACAATACATTTGTAACGGTGGCCGTAAAAGTTATAGCAAAAAGTATTTTTTGGCGATTAGAGATTATAAAAAGATGGGTAAGAGGCAAAGTTATCATATAAAAAATTGTATTAAAAAGAAGAATCTTAAAGGCCAAGATTGCAGGGAAATATTCTCTTCCATATAAAATCAAGATAATCTCTTTTGCTCCTAGAAATGCTAAAATTCCTATAATTAGAGCGAAAGAAAGTGTTATTTGATAAAAAAGATTGAAGAGTCCGCGGAACTCTTTTTTTGATTGATTATATGCTTTATTAAGTGCAGGAAAAAATACTATCGCTATTAAACTTATCGGTAAAGACAACGTGCTAATTATCTTATAGGCGGCTTGATACCAACCTAAGTCACTTAAGTAGCCCAGAAACCCCATCATCACAGAATCAATGTTTGCCCACACAGCCATCAAGAAAGCGGATAAGAAAATTGGCCAAGATTCTCTTACGTATCTTGCCCAAATTCTTCCAGACCAAAAATTCTTACAATTCTCTTTTATTTTTATATAAACCCTTGCCCACCAAAACCCTATAATCAAAACCGCTATTCTGGCTCCTAAATAAACACACGCCAGAACAAGAAGCGTTGGTTGTCTCAAGATAACTAATATTCCACTTGTTGCAATTAATATTGACTCTAATGCCTGTAGTATAGCCTGTTTATGAATCGTTAACTGTGCCTGAAAAAGAGCAAAAATCAGACTCAAAAACGATTCTAATGCTACAAATCCCCCCAAAATTAAAACGAGTTCCTTTATTTCGGAACTCTTTATAAAGAAAAGGGAGGTTAAAGCGATTGTTGCCCAAACCAAGATTGCTAATAAAGTTTTTAACCCTAAAATGGAGACAACTTCTTCTTCTCTTGTCTTTTTCTGATAATTTTTGATAAAAACAGGGCTTATTCCTATGTCAGTAAAGATAACAAAAAAAGTTGCAAATGATAAAGCGAAACTAAACTGACCGAATTTAAAAGAACCTAAGCGTCTGGCAAATAAAACAAAAAACAGGAGCTTGGAGATTTTCCCTACTCCCTGAGCAGCAATTAGCCATAAAGCATTTTTAAATGTTTTTCTTTTTAGTTCTCTTTCTAACACAGGATTATACCATAATTTCAAACCCTCTTATATCTCTGCATTACCACTCTGTAATCTTGGGGTTTCTAGCTTTCGTCAGGGATAAAGTCGGGTTCCATTTCCGCCAGCAAGAATTACTGCTTTTGTCTCCTTAAAAGACGCCTGCATTTAACATCTCATTAATCTTTTTCCTTGTAAGAGAACCAACAAATCCTGTTCCCTGACTCAAACCCAAAGGTTCTAAAATTTCCTCCCGGTATTTTTCTTGAAATCTGATTACTGCTTGGCGGGTAAGTGTTAAGAAGTTACCTGTAACAAGCCCTT
>CAYNAX010000066.1:0-2952 GCA_964395745.1 uncultured Candidatus Saccharibacteria bacterium
AAGAACTTGGCTTTACAGAAGTTTATAATTATTCATTTATCAGCAAGGAAGATGCCGGTTTCTTTAATAAAGAATACATAGTTGAATTAGAAAATCCAGTAAGCGAGAAATTTCAATATTTACGCCCCTCGCTTTTAGTTAATCTTTTAAAAAATGCCAAAGATAATCTTAAGTTTTTTGAGGCATTTAAGGTATTTGAGGTAGGTAAAATATTTCAAAAACAAGGGTCGAAAATTTTAGAAAAAAGAACTCTTGCCGGCATAATTGTTGGAGAAAAAAAAGAAGAGGGTTTTTTTGTTCTCAAAGGGTATATTGATTCTCTTTTTGAAGGGTTAGGAATTACTGACTGGTTTTATGACGGATTTGAACCGCATCCGGAAGATGTAAAGAAATTATTTTGGCATCTTAATAAATCGGCTGAGATAAAGGTAAATCAAGAAAAAATAGGGTTTTTGGGTGAAGTTTCAGAGAGAATTTTACGCCATTTTGATATCAAATTACTCATATATGCTTTTGAGATTGATTTCGAAAAATTAATTGAGTTTATTAAAGAAGAAAAAGAATATCAAGAAATTCCGAAATTTCCTTCTGCGGTAAGAGACATTGCCCTTCTTGTTCCTATGTATGAAAAGACAGAAAATGTTCAGAGAAAAATATTTGCTGCCGGAGGAGATTTGTTAGCAGATGTTGATCTTTTTGATATTTATTTTGGAGAAGGTTTGCCTGAAGGAAAAAAGAATCTGGCTTTTCATTTGATATTTCAATCTAAAAAGAGGACACTTTCAAGTGAAGAAGTAAATGAACTTCTTTACAAAATTATTGAGGTACTCGAAGAAAATCCCGAATGGGAAGTGAGAAAATAATTTCAAATTTCAAATTGTAAATTGCAAAATTAAAAATTAAGACTATTTCTTATGAGAAGAAAGAAACAAGCGAAATCTGCTCGCACCAAAAAGAAAACAGAAGAATATACAGCCAAAGATATTTTTGTTCTAAAAGGACTTGAGCCGGTAAGACAGAGACCGGCAATGTATATTGGTTCAACAGGTCCTGATGGGTTACATCATCTTATTTGGGAGTGTTTGGATAACGCGATTGATGAATGTATGGCAGGATATGCTTCGGAAGTGGAAGTTGCTCTTCTGCCCGAGAATAGGGTGAGGGTTTCTGACAATGGAAGAGGAATACCTGTTGATATTCATCCGCAAACAAAAAAATCAGCGTTAGAGACCGTTTTAACAACTCTTCACGCCGGAGCAAAGTTTGGCAAGAAAGTATATCAGATATCTGGTGGCTTGCACGGCGTGGGTGTTTCTGTTGTTTGCGCCTTATCGAAATGGTTAAAAGCAGAAGTTTGCAGAGACGGCTATCGATATGTTCAGGAATATTCTAGGGGAAAACCCAAAACAAAATTAAAGAAAGACGGAAAGTGTAAAGAGAGTGGTACAACAATTACTTTTCAACCAGATGAGGAAATTTTTCGACAGGTTAAGTTTGAAAGAAAAAGAATTTTAAATCATTTAAGGAAACAGGCATATCTTACCAAAGGCGTTAAGATAAAATTTATAGATGCCAGAGAAAATGGATTTGTTTATAATTTTTATTTTGAGGGCGGGTTGCGTTCTTATATCAAATATCTAATAGGAGAAAACACTCCTCTTCATAGCAATATTTTTTATGTTCAGGGCGAGAAAGAAGGTATAGTTGTTGAGGCCGCTTTTCAATATACAGAAGAAAGAGAATCATGTGAAGAGAGTTTTGCCAACAATATATATACAATTGAGGGAGGAAGTCATCTGACAGGGTTTAGGGCTGCCCTAACGCGTACTCTTAATGATTACGCCAAAAAGAATGATTTTATAAAATCTGACCAAGAAAATCTTTCAGGGCAAGATGTAAGAGAAGGATTGAATGCGGCAGTGGCTGTAAAAGTACCAGAGCCTCAGTTTGAAGGACAAACAAAAACAAAATTAGGTAATCCCGAGGTAAAGCCAATTGTAGAGTCAATAGTGGCAGAAGCCCTTGCTGATTTCTTAGAAAGACATCCTCAAGATGCCCGAGCCATTATTAATAATTGTCTTTTAAGCCAGAAGGCGCGCAAAGCAGCGCGGGCTGCCAAAGAAACAGTTTTAAGAAAAGGAATTTTAGAGGGTTTGAGTTTGCCGGGAAAATTAGCAGATTGTTCATCTAAAAATCCAGAAGAATCAGAATTGTTTATTGTTGAGGGAGAATCAGCAGGAGGATCGGCAAAAATGGGCAGGGATAGAAAATTTCAGGCGATTTTGCCCCTTCGGGGTAAAATTTTAAATGTAGAAAGGGCGCGTTTGGATAAAATGCTTTCTTCTAAAGAAATAAAAGCGTTAATTATTGCTTTGGGTACGGCTATTGCTCAGGATTTTGATATTGAAAAAATAAGATATCATCGCATTATTATTATGACCGACGCTGATGTTGACGGAGCGCATATTCGAACACTTCTTTTAACTCTCTTTTATCGTTATTTCCGTCCTATTATTGAGAGAGGGTATCTATATATTGCTCAACCTCCGCTTTATAAAATTCAAATAGGAAAAACAGTTAGATATGCCTATAGTGATGAAGAAAAAGAGCAGATAATAAAAGAGATAAGTAAAAAAGAAAAAGGGCAGATTTCTATTCAAAGATACAAGGGTTTGGGAGAGATGAACCCGGATCAATTATGGGAGACAACGATGAACCCTCAAAAGAGATTATTGTGGCAGGTAACTGTTGAGGATGCCAAAGAAGCAGATAGAATTTTTGATGTTTTAATGGGCAAAGAAGTACTCCCAAGAAAAAAGTTTATTTTAGCCCATGCTAAAAGTGTAAAGAATTTGGATGTATAAATAAAATAAGCATCATCTTTATGTTTTTTATGGTTTGACAAATTATTTTGACAGGATTATTATATAACAATAAGCCCCTAAGGGGGCT
>CAYNAX010000067.1:0-2784 GCA_964395745.1 uncultured Candidatus Saccharibacteria bacterium
GCTAAAAATTTCGGTTTTTGCTCTTGGGGTAGGATTTCCTATAACAAAATCTGAGGTGTTATTATCTGTATCAATATATTCGCTATCCTCTTCTGAAAATTTTCTGGAAATTGTCTGGTTTGCTTCTGGGTTTTCAGGAAAACCTTTGCCTTCTAAAAATTGATTTTCTCCTTCGCCCCACGATAGAGCATCTACTACCCTTTTTTCTCTATCAAAAAGCGCAATGCTGTTGTCTTTAGAAAGATAAGCCGATGTGCTAACATCAGCATTTATTCTTTGAGAATAGTCATCTTTTGAACTTGCCCAGAGAATATAGCCGTACGGGGGTATAGCCATTCCATCAGGTATCACTATAAGGGAACTTTCTTTACCGCTGCTTGTTCTTTTCTTTATTTGCCAAGAAGAAAGGTCAACTAATACATCGTTGGGGTTATATAATTCTACGAAATCCTCTGATGCGTTCTCCCCAGAAATTTGAACTTCGGTAATAAGAATTTTGAAAAATGGCTCTACGGTCTGCTCTTCTTGTTTAGTGTCTAGATCTTGCTGGTTGCTTTGGGAATTATCACCGGCAGAACCAGAAGTTGTTGCTGGTAGTCCTGCTGAAAATCCTTTTACAAAAGAAGTTCTTTCTCCTAAAGAATTCTCTATCAAAATGATGCTGGAAAATTCAAAATCGCTGTTGTTGTTGTTTGTGTCAATATATTTTGCGCTGGATCGTTTTCGTCTAAGAGATTCGCCTGTTTTTAGCCCGCCGATCTTTATTTTAGATTTGCCCTCTGTTGCCAAATAGGGTGCGGGTTGATCTGGCTTGCCCCACGCTATTTTATCTAGAATGTTGCCTTTTTTATTAGAGATAATAACTCCGCTTACCGAGGTAAGCGCGGCGCTAAATTTAGCATCTGGCTCTATTGTTTTGCCATTGATTGAGGGGATATTGCTGGCAAAAAGAAAAAATCCCTTCGCAGGGATTGTATTTCTTGTCCATTCTATCCTTTTTTGGGTGGGTTTATTCTTTGAATTTACTATTTGGAGAACAAAGTTGTCGCTGTTAATTTCTACTGGCTCGTTGTTAGGATTATATATCTTGATAAACTCATTTTTGGAAGAATCTATACCGGCACATACTTCTGTGATTAAAAGCGGTGGTAGAGGCTTATCTTTCTCGGGTGGAGTTTCTTTATTTAATGTGTCGCCTTCTTCTTGGGAGAGGTCTTTCTGGTTATCTTCAATCTCTTGATCTGCTTCGCTTTCCTCTTTATTTTCTTCTTTTTCTTCTTTCTCTTGGCTTGTTTTACTTTCTTTTTGGTTTTCTTCTTGCTTTTTAAGGGCGTTATCATCGTGATATTCCGGCTCTTCTGACTGTTTGAGAAACTCTTGATCAAATTCTTTCTCTGTTGTCTGATTTGTTGCTTGCTTATCTGGAGAATCTAAGAGGCGGGTTTCTTCTTCTGTATCTGGCTGAGGCGCAAACTGAGGGCTTTCTTCTGTACTGCTTTTCTCTTTGAAAAATTGCGAATTATCTATTCTACTCCCAATACTTGCGCCAAAAGGATTGGTAATTTTCTTTTTAATTCTGCCAAAAAACTCTTTTATATTGTTACCAATTCTTGAGAAAAATGTATCTGTTTTTTCTTCTGCTCTTTCTTTGGCAATTTGGGTTTTTTGAAAAGGAGAGAAAATTTTGTCTTTCAATTTTCCAAAAAAGGACTTCTTGGTGATTTTAATGTCTGGCATTTTCTCTGGGAACTCTATAGTAATTTCTGGCTTCCCTATCCATTTATAGTTGTGTGTAATTTCTCCCTTCCAATATCCTGCCCTCGTCCTATGAACCTTACCTCGAAGGGTGAGAATAAAGGGAGGGATTTGGGTTTTTTCTGAAAACCATATTATTCCCGTCATTCCTCCAATGGAACCTTGCGAGGCGGGAGATTTAAGGGGCTCGGTGCAATATATTTTTATCAACAAAACACCATTATTCTCTCCTAGGCTTTTGTACAAAATAAAATATGGGGCACTATATTTTGATTTACGACCATCATAAGAGTCATATTGAAAGGTTAAAAATCCGCTTGAGGCTTTTGTTTCGTTTTCCAGCAACCATTCTGTTACATAATTACGCGCTTCCTTCACTGTCATTTTTTCTATTTTGGAGATTAGCTGTCCGAGATCACCTGTTTGATAAAAAGTATAAATTTCTATACCTGCTTTTATAATTTCAGACAGAACTTCTATTGGAACATCTTTCAAAAAATATTTAGCCATCCTCTGACGAGCTGCTGTCCGCGCTATCAATAAAATTCCTATCTTCTCAAAATCTACATCTCCTGAACTAACTTTGTCTACAAAGCTAATGGTCATCTGATCGGGGATGGTACCTATTATGTTTGCATCATCTCTATCCGGAAGTTGTAAGAACTCAGAAGGATCTATCTCTTTTGCTCCTGCTAGAAACGGCAAAAAAATAAAGAAAATCAAAAAAGATAAAATGTAAAATCTTCTATACTGCATATCTTTTTAGAGAAAATTAATAGAATCGAGAATTTGATTATAAAGGGTTTCACACTCGGGTGCTCTTGGCAAAACCTTTGTGTCGATTATTAATAGTGTGTTTTGTTTAAAGGGAACTTTTGATCCTATTATTTTACCTATCTTATCTGATCCACCGATAAGTTGTAAGGAGTTAATCCCTTGAATTTTTATTTTTTGGTATGAAACGTATTCCGAAATTTTTTTAGGATTTTCAAGATTCGCAAGTGTGTTATTGTAAGAACGCTCATCATA
>CAYNAX010000068.1:0-2781 GCA_964395745.1 uncultured Candidatus Saccharibacteria bacterium
TTGGGTTGATGTTAGTGATACCGGTAAGATAAGAAACCAAAGATCCGCCCGCAGATCCTCTTCCCGGTCCTACTACTATTCCGTTATTTTTTGCCCAATTAACAACATCCTGAACAATTAGAAAATAAGAAGCAAAACCAGTCTTTTTTATAATTTCCAATTCGTATTTTAATCTTCTTTCTGCTTCTTCTTTGTTTTTGCTAAATTCATCTTTTTTTCTTTTAAGGCCTTCAAGGCATAATTTTTTTAAATAATCATCTGGGGTTAATCCGTTGGGCAAAGGAAAAGAAGGTAGACGGGTTTCACCCAACTTGAATTCAAAGTTGCAAAGATCAACAATCTTCTGAGTGTTTTCAATTGCTTCAGGAACTTCTTGAAACGCATTCATCATTTCTTGGGGGGAACGAAGAGAAAAGTCATCTGCTTTTAAGGTTAAACGTTCAGGGTCGTCGGGTTTGGCACCTGTATTTATAAGCATTAAAATATCTTGGATTTCAGCATCTTCCGGCTTAAGATAATGAACATCATTGGTGGCAACTAAAGGTATGTGATGTTTTTTTGATATTTCAATGAGCGCCTTATTAACTTTTTTCTGTTCAGGAATATTGGGGTGGTGCTGAAGTTCTAAGAAAAATCCGTCGTCGCCAAAAACCGATTTATATTTCAATGCCAATTGTTCTGCTTGATTAAATTTATTACTTAAAATCAAGCGGGGGATTTTGCCTTGTAAACATGCGGTTAAAACAATTAGTCCCTCGGAATATTCAAACAATAAATCTTCATCTATTCTTGGCTTATAATAAAAACCTTCAAGGTGAGCCCTTGTTACCAGTTTTACTAAATTTCTATAGCCGGTTTCATTTTTTGCCAGAAGAACGATATGATATTTCACGTTATCTACATTTGGCCTTTTTTGAGTCATTTTTTCTCTTGCCAGATAGAGTTCACAACCAATAATTGGTTTAATTCCTAATGCCTTGGCTTTTTTGAAAAATTCTACTGCTCCGTAAAGCACTCCATGATCAGTTAATGCCAAACTATCCATTCCTAACTCTTTTGTATAATTTAAAAGATCGTCTATTTTTGGTAGGCCATCAAGAAGGGAATAATGACTATGGGTATGAAGATGGGTGAACTTTAAAGCCATATTAAATTAGGCAAGATGAGCGATTAAATTTTTACATTTTAACCCTTGGGCAATTGTTTCTCCTTCAACCGAGGTTCCGGTTAAAATAAGAATTCCCTGAAACTGCGCGTTTTTTAGGTTAAAATCTCCGTCGATATCTGTTTCTTGGAAATTGCCCAGACCTTGAAAAAACGCTTCCTCTAAAATAACCGAGCCAACAATCTTGGCTTGTTTTAGATACATATCTCCTCTGATGTTTCCTGCAGGGGTTTCGATATCAAAAACTTCAACCTTTTTAAGATTAAGATTACCACCCACCCAGATTTTATTTAAACCCAGAAACCCTGAAATTTTTGAGCCCTCAAAATCAATATTTTTTTTGAATTTTGAAGAAATCAAATTGACAACTTCTCTAATGCGAGCGTTCTTGGCAATTAAAGATCCATTAATTTGAGAATTATCAAAATATAAAGTAGTATAAATTAAACAATTGGAAAAGTTAATATTTCCATTAATAGTGCATTTGTCAAAATAAATAGCTCCCTGAATAGTAGAACCCTTAAAATTAAGAGAAGTATTAATCTCTTTTTCTGAAAAGGAAAACTCAGGCAAAAGTTTATAAGATAAATCCGCAGGTCGATTTTCTCTTTCTGCGTTTTTGATTTCTCTTAAAAGTTGGTCGAGAGTAAAACGCTCAAGAGGTTTATCCATAAAATCTAAAAGCAAAATCTTTCTTTATTATAGATATTTTTTTAAAAAATGCCAAAAGAACTCTTAGGGCAAAAATTAAGAAAGAATGATTTTAAATACATTATCGGAGTAGACGAAGCCGGAAGAGGGCCTTTGGCAGGGCCGGTTGTGGCAGTAGCAGTCTTAATAAAAGTCAAAAGTCAAAACTCCTGCCCGCTCGGCAGGCGGGCAAATCTCAGAACCACAACGAAAAGTTGCGCGGCAACCTCGTTGCTTTGCGCAACCCAAAACTCAAAACTAAATTTTAAAGAACTAAAAATAAAAGACTCAAAAAAGCTCTCACAAAAAAGAAGAGAGGAAATTTTTGAGGCTTTAAAAAAACATCCAAAAATTTTGTGGGGTAGGGGAATGGTGTTGGCAAGGGTAATTGACAGAATTAATATCTGGCAGGCAACTAAATTGGCCACCAAAAGGGCTATTAAGAATTTAGAAAGGAAAACAGGCAAAAAATTGCCAAAAAAGAAAACTCTTGTAATTGTTGACGGAAACCTCAAAATTGAAAGTGGTTTTTTTGAAGTACCCATTATAAAAGCCGATCAAAAAATTCCAGAATGTATTTTGGCTTCAATTTTTGCAAAGGTTATAAGAGATAGGCTGATGGAAAAATATGATAAAATTTACCCTAAATATAATTTCAAAAAGCACAAAGGATATCCCACAAAGGAACACAAAAGACTTATTAAAAAATATGGGGTTTGCAAGATTCACAGAAGAAGTTTTAGGGGAGTGAAGTAAGTTATTGATTTGTTAAGTCACCGAGTTATCGAGTGATTGAGTGAGTGAATTGTGGAAAACTTCTTTGTTAACAAATCTTTTTCGAGATAAAATAAGAAAAGCAACAACTGATTCCAGATATTTTCTTGACTTAAAAATTGAGTTACAATAAAGAAAGAATTAAAAAATTT
>CAYNAX010000069.1:0-2745 GCA_964395745.1 uncultured Candidatus Saccharibacteria bacterium
GATGGGTGGCGAAAAACCGCTATAGTGCCGCCCGATACCTCTCAAGAAAAAATGGAATACAGAATTGGGAGTTGTAAAAATGCAGAATTTGTAGCAAATCATATTTTAAATTTACCAACTCACATAAACATCAAAGAAAAAGAGGCGAATTTAATTTGCTCTTTATTAGATTATTTTTTAAGAGAGGTCTGAACATAGTTTTTGATTAAAATTGTGCCATATTCAAAAAAACCCGCCAGCAAGCCAGTATTTTCAAGGCCTTCTTTACCTTAATTTCTTGGGGACTGTCCCCGGGCTTGGGGGCTTTACATATGTTAGAAAAAATGATAGAAAAAAATGTTCCTAAACAAAAGAGAAGGGGGGATGAATGATGAAGAAACCCAGAAAAGAGGAATTAAAAGTTGTTGAGCTTTATTCACGAGAAGAGATTCAGGATGTAGTGCAGGTTTTGGCAAAAGAAATATCAGAGGACTATGTACCGTTGTTGCAAAAAGATAATTGTCGATTGGTTCTGGTAGGAATTCTTAACGGAGCAGTACCTTTTATCGGAGATCTTGCAAGAGAACTTAGTCAATATTTTCCCTTGGGGATAATTCAGATTGACTATCTCGCTATCTCTAGTTACAAAGGAAGGAGACAGAAGGCACAAATTCGTATAGAAAAAGACACAAAAACTCCTCTTAAAGGAAAGCATATATTGGTGGTAGAAGATATTGTTGATTCAGGAAGAACTTTAAGACAAATTGTTAGTATTATTTCTGCCAAAGAACCTGCCAGCATTAAAGTTTGTACTCTTATAAACAGACATAAGCTGCAGAGAAGGGAAGTAGAGCCAGATTATGTAGGGCTTACCTTTTGTAAAGACAGTTGGCTTATAGGATACGGCTTAGATCTTGATGGTTTTGGTAGAGAATTGCCTTTTATAGGGTATATCGTAGATCCTTAATAAAACAAAAGGGCGTCTTGTTCAGACGCCCTTTAATTTTTAGTAACTTCTGGTTATAATAATATAATCGCAAATAAACAATTAATTTCACAAAAGCCGACAATGATTAAATTTCAAGATTTCCAAAAAATTGAACTTGTGGTAGGAGAAGTTTTAGAAGCCGAAAAGATAGAGGGGTCAGAAAAATTGATACTATTAAAAGTAAATGTAGGAGATGAGGTGAGGCAAATTGTTGCCGGAATCGGCAATTTTTATCAGCCAGAAGATCTTATTGGAAAAGAAATAGTAGTAGTTGTTAATTTGGAGCCAAAAAAATTAATGGGTTATGAAAGTCAAGGGATGCTCCTCGCTGCGGTTAAAGAAGATGGAGAGTTAGTTTTAGTTGTTCCAGAAAAAAAGATAGGCCCTGGAACTAAAATTAGTTAATCTTTCTGTAACATGGATGTTACAACCTTAAAAGATGTAGAAGAATTTTTGAAAGAGATGTCAGAGAAGAATCCTCCCAAGACCGAGGAAGAGTTTATGAATTTATTAGACGAAGCAATTCACCAGTTAAAAGCAATGGGCAAGATTACTCGCGACGGCGATATTCAATATATAAAAAATCTTTTCGCAAAAAGGTGGAGATTCTTTGTAGAGAAAGATAATTAATTTTGGTAATATGTTGAAATACACAGACCTCAAAAAGGGCGTTATTTTTTTAATGGAAGGTTTCCCATGGGTTGTTTTAGAGTCAACTCTTGTAAAACTTCAGCGCCAAAAACCAATTTTAAAAGCAAAAATCAAAAATTTAAAAACAGACGCAACTGTCACAAAAAGTTTTACCCAAGCCGATGAATTTGAAGAGGCAGAGGTAGAAAAGAAACCTCTTCAGTTTCTTTATTCTCATAGGGGAAAGTTTGTTTTTATTGAACCGCAAAATCCAAAAGCAAGGTTTGAGTTTGATAAAGATTTTATAGGAGAAAAATGGCAGTATCTAAAAAAGGGAGCAGAAGTAGAGGCAATTTTAATTAATGAAGAAATTGTAGATTTACAACTTCCAATAAAAATGGAATTTAGGGTGATTGAGGCGCCACCATCGTTTAAAGGTAATACTGCTCAAGGGGGAACAAAACCAGTGGTAATTGAGACAGGAGCAAAAATAAATGCGCCAATGTTTATAGAAGCGGGTGATATCATAAGAGTAAATACCCAGGATGGAACTTATGTTGAGAGGGTAAAATAGAAATTCAAAATGTAAAATTCAAAATGCAAAATGACAATTTAAAATTCAAAATAAGAGAGATAGATGATGAAAATATATGGGAGAGTTTTCTTAGGAATTGTTATCCAAAAACTTTTCTTCAATCTTGGAACTGGGGAGAGTTTTCAAAATCAATGGGACAAAAAATTTGGAGGTTGGGAGTTTTTGAAAAAGAAGAACTTTTGGCAACCTGTTTGGTTGTAAAGGTAAAAGCAAAAAGGGGAACTTTTTTAATGGTAGAGCATGGACCGAATATAAAAAATTCCAAATTCCAAATCCCAAATTCCAAACAAATCCCAAATCCCAAATTTCAAATTCTAAACATTCTTTTAGAAAAACTAAAAGAAATAGCAAAACAGGAGAGGGCGAGTTTTATAAGGGTTTGTCCGATTTGGGAAAGAAAAAAAGAGAATGAAGAAGTTTTTAAAAAACTAGGTTTTAGAAATGCTCCCATACATATGCACCCAGAAGTTAGTTGGATTTTAGATTTAGATAAAACAGAAGAAGAACTTTTGTATGGAATGAGAAAAACAACAAGATATTTGATAAGACAGGC
>CAYNAX010000070.1:0-2709 GCA_964395745.1 uncultured Candidatus Saccharibacteria bacterium
TAACCTCTTCTACATCAACTCCATAAATCTCTTCTATTGCCTTTTTAATTTCTGGCTTATTGGCTTCCGGAAAAACCTTAAAAACATATTCATTTCTCTCTGCCAAAAAAGTTGCCTTTTCTGTAATATGTGGCTCTTTTATAACTCTCCAAGCAAATCTTTCTGTTTTCTTAGTCGGTTTTCTATCTTCAACAGATTCTTTTTTCTCTACCTTCTTTTTTTCTGTTTCTTTTTTCTCTTCAATCTTTTCTTTCGGCTTTAAAGATGGAGCCTTCTTCTCTTTTGCCTCTTCTTTTTTGCTTTCTTCTTTTTTTCTTTTAAAAATCCCTAAAGCCATTTTATTTAACAAAAGTTTCCTTAATTACCTTAATAGAATCTTTTGGCAAAACTAAATACTTATATTTTAATAACTCCAAAACATTAAGGTTTCTTGCCTCAATCACCTCAACTTTTGGTATATTATAAGACGACCTTATGATATTATCATCTTTTTTCGGAATTGCAATAAGTAATGATTTTTTCTCAATAACTTTTGCTTTTTCTTTAAGATTTTGAATAACCTCTGCCATCTTTTTTGTCTTAGGAACATCTATTTCTAATTTATCTAAAATAATAAGTTCATTATCTCTTACCTTACCAGAAAGTACTGATAATAGTGCTTGCCTTTTCATTCTTTTTGGAATTCTTTTTTTGTAATTTTTCTCTTTTCGAGGACCATGAGCCACTCCTCCTCCGACCCAGATAGGAGAACGAATGGAACCATGTCTTGCTCTTCCTGTACCTTTTTGACGCCATGGTTTTCTTCCTCCTCCGCTTACTTCACCTCTGTCTTTGGTATGTGCCCACGGATGTCTTTGATTTGCCATCATACAAACAGCCACCTGATGAATCAAGTCAGGATTTATTTCTCTCTGAAACACTTCTTTTGGCAAAACTGTTGTTCCCACTTCTTCTCCTTTTTGGTTATATACCTTAACTTTCATTTTTTTAAAATTTGATCTTTGTAACTAAAATTAAATTTAATTTTTAGCTTGAAGTGCAAATCTCTACCAAAACCCCCTTTCTTCCCGGTACTCCTCCTTTTACTGCAAGTAGGTTTTTTTCCTTATCAATATCAACAATCTCTAAGTTCTTAACTGTCACTCTTGTATTTCCCATTCTACCAGGCATTTTTTTACCCTTAATGACTCTCTGAGGAAAGGCAGAACCAATTGATCCTGGTTTCCTCTCTTCATGCTTTACTCCATGAGTAGCGTTTCTGCCTGAAAAGCCCCATCTTTTCACAACACCCTGAAACCCCTTTCCTTTGGAAATTCCCGAAACTTTCACTTTTTCGCCAGGTTCAAATCGAGAAACATCTATCACATCTCCTACTTTAAAACCCTCAACATTTTCTAATCTGAATTCTCTTAAATATCTGTATGGCTTGTTTTTTTGACTTTTTTTAATTTTCTTCTCTTTTTCAATCTTCTCAAAGCCAAGTTGAACTGCCTGATAACCATCTTTTTCTTTTGTTTTAATCTGAGTAACAAAACAAGGCCCAGCCTCAATTAAAGTTACTGGAATTACTTTATTCTCCTTCCATATTTGAGTCATTCCTATTTTTTTTCCTAATATGAATTTCATAATTTATATGCCATCTAACTAATTTATTAACGGGATTGCAGCGAAGAAAGAATTTTTAGGAATCTCCACAGCCGAGCGGGCATGGTTTGTGAACAATAAAGTCAATTGAAAACCGAGCAATGCTCGGTTTTCAATTTTATAAAATTAAGTCATTCCGAGCCGGATATTACATCTTTATCTGAACATCTACTCCGCTGGGCAATGTAAGGCTGGTTAACGCCTCAATAATTTTCTGGTCCGGATTATATATATCTATCAATCTTTTGTGAATCCTTATCTCAAACTGCTCTCTAGCATCTTTGTGAACAAATGTAGATCTATTAACAGTGTATTTATGAATTTCGGTAGGTAATGGAACCGGACCAGAAATTTCTGCTCCATACCTCTCTGCTGTTTCAATAATCTGACGTGCGCTTTTATCTAAAACCTTATAATCGTAAGCCCTTAATTTTATTCTTATTCTCTGTTTAATATCAGACTCTTTAGTCTTTTTCTCTGCTGTCATTTCTTTCTGATTATCAATACTTTATTTAATTATTTTAGTAACAACGCCAGCGCCCACTGTTCTTCCTCCTTCTCTTAAAGCAAACCTTTGTTTTTCTTCTAAAGCAACGGGCACGATTAGTTTTATCTTTAAATTAACCGTATCACCAGGCATTACCATTTCTACACCTTCGGGAAGAGTAACCTCACCAGTAACATCAGCGGTTCTGATATAAAATTGAGGTTTATAACCGCTGAAGAACGGTGTATGTCTACCTCCTTCTTCTTTGGTAAGAACATAAACCTCTGCTTCAAATTCTGTGTGAGGGGTTATAGTTCCCGGTTTTGCTAAAACCTGTCCTCTTTCAATATCTTCTTTCTTAATGCCTCTTAAAAGAACACCTACATTATCTCCTGCGTGTCCTTCATCTAATGATTTATTAAACATCTCCACGCTTACAACTGTTGTTTTGGTAGTTTCTCTTAAACCTACAATTTCTACCTCATCTCCTGGCTTAACAACTCCTCTCTCAATTCTTCCGGTAGCAACTGTTCCTCTTCCTTCTATTGAGAAAACATCTTCCACAGCCATCAAAAATG
>CAYNAX010000071.1:0-2683 GCA_964395745.1 uncultured Candidatus Saccharibacteria bacterium
TTGGTTTAAAAATTAAGAAATAAAAATTAAAAATTACTTGGGGTGGACCCGGAGGGATTTGAACCCTCAACCTTCCCGATGCGAACGGGACGCTCTGCCATTAAGCTACGGGCCCTCAATCAAATTATAACAAAAAGAGCCGCTTTATAAAACAGCGGCTCTAAACTCTTGCTCTAAAATCTTGTAATCTATCCCTTTTAGATCTTTGCGAGTTAAAACCAAATCGGTTGCCTCGCTAAGGAAACGCTTTGCTTTTGCTAAATGGTCAGAGGTAATTACTCCTGGTACCAACAAACATCTCATACCTGCTCGTTTGACAGCAAGTACACCGTTCAATGAATCTTCTATCACTACACAATCTGAGATTTTAATTTCTGGTCTTTCCTCCTGGGCTTTGGCAAAAGTACAAAAAAGAATGTCGGGACAGGGCTTGCCTTTAGTTGCTTGGTCGCCGCTAATTATAAAGCGGAACACTTCTGTTAGAGCAAACTTTTCTACAGAAAATTCTAAGAACTCCATAGGTGCACCTGATGCTATAGCCAAACAAAAACCCTGATTTGATAAAAACCTTGCTAGTTTGATAACCGGTTCAATAGGCTTTGCTGTTTTTTGGAACAAATCCATAATAATTTGAAGTCGCTCTTTTCTTAACTCGCTTACATCTCCATCAAGGCCATATTCTTGCTTCAAAATTCTGGTTACCTCTGTTTGGTTTTTCCCAGTAAGTTTAGCCCTTATTTTGGGATCATATTTTTTGCCATAATTTTCCAACCATCTTCGAGTGCCCTCCTGCCAAGCGTATTCAGTATCTACAAGGGTGCTATCATGATCACAAATAACTAGTCCTGCTGGGCTTCTTTTCTGCCAACCTAAAAACACTCTTGCCAGCTCTCTTTCCACGCTCATTCTTCCCTCCTTGATATTTAAAAGTTAAAGGTGCAATGGCTTCTTTTTAGCATAACTTTAAAGGTTTGCCAAGTTGAAGAAATATGTCGGGGACGAGGGAGTCGAACCCTCTACCTCACCGTCCCGAACGGTGCGTTCTACCGGTGAACTAGTCCCCGTATTTCGACATTTCGATTCAACTCACCCAATACTTTTTCTTTGTCATTTCGTCTCTTTTTTGAACAATTTCATTTATTTTCTTTCTGGCCATTGACGCCATTTCGGACAAATCCTTTTCGGACAATTGACCGATTTCCTTTGTCCGCGATATTAAGTAATTTTCATTATTTTTTTGAGGATCTTCAAGGACTTCGGACAAAAGTATATCCATTATTTGTCCGATTTTAGGACCAGGGTCAATTTTTAAAATTTCCATTATCTTATGACCGTTTATCTTAAGCATGATCGTGCTAATAGGATCCTGAGAAACCTTGTCCACTACATATAAAAAATGTCTTAATCTGTAGGGAAGGGCTTTAGGACACCCTGATCCTATTCTGTCAGCCATTCTTAATTGCACCAATTCTTCAATATTTTCTTTACCCACTTTTCGTAAAAGTCGCCTTACTGAAGATTCTGTAACTTCTCCCACATTGTAATAAAAAAGATGGTATCTCACCAATTTAACCACTTTTTCAATATCTTTTTTGGGAAATCTTAATCTATTCAATATCTGCGCTGTCATTTTTGCCCCAACAATTTCGTGGTTATAAAAAGTAGAGTTGGGCCCCTCTCCTCTTTTAGTTCGAGGTTTTCCAATATCATGGAAAAGGGCTGCTAACCGTACGTATTTATTAAATCCTTTTTTGGCAGCAAAATCTAATGATCTTAAAGAATGCTCATAAACATCGTATATATGATGTTTGTTCTGCTCCATCTTATAACCCTCTAAAAGTTCTGGAATAATATATTGCAAAAGGTTGGTTTCTCTTAAAAGGTCAATTCCTTTAGCAGCGTTTTCTGACATTATTATTTTCATTAACTCATCTCGTATTCTTTCTTTGGAAATAAATTCTAAAAGTCCTGCGTTTTTTTTGATTGCTCTGTAGGTTTCTGGTTCTATTTCAAAATTAAGAGTAGTAGCAAACCTCACAGCCCTCATTAAACGTAGAGCGTCTTCTTGAAATCGTTCATCCGGCTCTCCAACCGCTCTTATGATTTTCTTTTCTAAATCTTTGCGCCCATTAAAAGGATCTATGATTCTCAATCCTTCAGTTTTAAGTTTTGCGTTGTGGTTTTGCCCGCCTGCCAAGCGGGCAGGAATTTTGAGTTTTGAGTTTTGAGTTATTTCAATTGCCATCGCATTTATGGTAAAATCTCGTCTTGCCAGATCCTCTTCTATTGTTTTTGCCCATTTAACTTTTTCTGGATGTCTTTTGTCTGTATATTTTTCTTCTATGCGAAAAGTGGTAATCTCTATCTCTTTTAACGCAGGGTCTTTGCTTTTTGTTAAAACTTTTACTGTGCCGAATTTATTATCAATAAAGTGTTTAGGAAAAATTTTTGCCACTTGTTCTGGTTTTGCGTTTGTGGCTATATCCCAATCTTTTGGAGAAATTCGTTTGAATTCTTTGTGAATAAAAGGCAGCAGCAAATCTCTAACACAGCCGCCTACAATATAGGCATAAAAACCTTTTTCTTTGAGTTTTTTAATAATTTCTAATACTTCTTTGGGGATTGTAATTTTTTCTTTCATCCTTCTCAATTCTAATTCAGATCTTGAGTTTTTTCAATGATA
>CAYNAX010000072.1:0-2657 GCA_964395745.1 uncultured Candidatus Saccharibacteria bacterium
TTGAAATAGAAACACCCATATTAACCAAATCTACTCCTGAAGGAGCAAGAGATTTCTTAGTGCCTTCTCGACTTCAACCGGGAAAATTCTATGCTCTACCTCAAAGCCCTCAACAATACAAACAGCTTTTAATGGTTGCTGGTTTTGAAAAATATTTTCAGATAGCCCGGTGCTTTAGAGATGAAGATCCTCGAGCAGACAGACAAGCAGAATTCACTCAAATTGATATGGAACTTTCTTTTGTAAGTCAAGAAGATATCTTGGCGCTAATAGAAGAAATGATGATTGAAGCGGTGAAAAACGTTTTCCCAAAAAAACATATTTCTCAAATTCCTTTTCCCCGACTTCAATATAAAGAAGCAATGGAAAAATATGGCTCAGATCGACCAGATCTAAGAAAAGATAAAAAAGATCAAGACGAACTTGCTTTTGCCTTTATTATAAATTTTCCTATGTTTGAATGGTCTGAAGAAGAAAAGAGATGGAAAAGCGTCCATCATCCCTTTACCCGACCGCAAACCGAAGATATTGCCGAAATTAAAAATAACCCAGAAAAAATTCTTGCCTATCAGTACGACCTGGTGTTAAATGGATACGAAATAGGAGGGGGAAGTTTGAGGAGTTACAAAAAAGAAATGTTAGAGGCAGTTTTTGAGGTAATGGGGCATACAAAATCAGAAATTAAAGAAAAATTTGGGCATTTATTAGAAGCATTTGATTATGGGGTACCACCTCATGGAGGCATTGCTTTGGGCTTGGACCGGCTAATTTCTTTACTAGTTAATGAACCAAATATTAGAGAGGTCATTGCCTTTCCGAAAACTGGAGATTCCAGAGATTTAATGATGAACGCCCCCTCTGAAGTTTCTAAAGAACAACTCAAAGAATTATGTTTAGAAATCAAAAAACCAAAAAAAGACCATTAGTTTTGGGCGCGAATTTAGAAAATTTTAATATCAAAAAGAAGCCGTCATTTAGGTTTTTTGGTTTTGTTTTAATTGCAGCTCTTGTTGCCGGAAGTTTTTATTTTCTTAATGTATTACTCAGTAATTATTTAGAATGGCGATATTCAAAAGATATTTACCAAAAAGCACTAATGCAAATGCCTATTGATTATAGTTTTCTTAAACCCTTCAGAAATTGGAATGTAGAACCACTAGAACTTAATGCGAAAGCGGCTATTTCTTTTTTGTATACTGATCAAGGAGAACAAAGAATTCTTTATGCTAAAAATATAAATCAGCCACTCCCGATTGCAAGTATTAGCAAATTATTTACTGCTTATTTTGCGACAAAAAGTTTTAATCTAAAACGAGAGGTAGAAATCACAAAAGAAGCCATAGACACAGAAGAGGATACAGGACAATTTTGGCTTGGGGAAAAATTTGTTCTGGAAGAACTTTTACATTCTGTGCTTATTGAATCAAGTAATGATGCTGCTATGGCTATTGCTGATTTAATGAGAAAGGATAAATTTATAGAACTTCTCAATCAAGAAATCAAAAAAATTGGCTTACAAGAAACTTATTTGAATGATCCTGTTGGGGTAGATCCCGATTTTCCCGGAGAAAAATATAATTTTTCCACTGCATATGATTTAGCCAAATTTGCCGTTTTCTTGACAAAGGAGAGTTGGCGAGATCCAAGAGTAAATCTTATCTGGGAGATAACCAAAAAAAAGGAATACTACCTTTATAGACCTGATGGATCTTTTCATCATAAAATGATTAGCACCAATAAACTTCTCAGTAATGAAGAGTTTGTTAAGAAATATAAAATTATTGGAGGAAAAACAGGATATACTCCTATGGCAAAAGAATGTTTCCTTCTGGTAATTGAAGCCCCAAACAAAAAGGGAATTGTAGTAAATGTAATATTAGGGTCAGAAAACAGATTTGAAGAAATGAAAAAACTAACTCAATGGATTAAAAAAGCATATATATGGTAAACAACAATCTTCCGCTTTATTTGTCAGATCCTGCTTTGGTAGTTAATGCTCTAAAAGTTTTTTTTATTGGCACCATTTCTTTTTTGATTGCCTTTTTTTTAACTCCTCTTCTTACTAACTTTTTATACAAACATAAACTCTGGAAAAAAAGCGCTCGAACAAAATCAATAGACGGAAAAGAAATCCCGGTTGTCTCAAAATTTCACAAAGAAAAGGAAATAAAAGTGCCCCGTTTTGGGGGTCTTTTGGTATGGGTTATTCCTTCCATAGTAATTTTCCTCTTCTTTCTTCTTTCAAAAACAGAGGTTGATATCTTTGAAAAAATAAACTTTTTGAGCCGGGGGCAAACTTGGCTACCTCTTTTTGCTCTCGTTACTGGAGCCATCATTGGCTTTATTGATGACTTTTTACAAACAAAAGGTAGGGGAAAGTATATTGGTGGAGGATTAAGTTTAAAATTCCGATTATTTTCAATGTTTCTTATTGGCCTTGTTGGAGGATTGTGGTTTTACTACAAACTTGGCTGGGAAACAATACATATTCCGGGCAATGGAGATTTTTATCTAGGAGTTCTTTACATTCCGTTTTTTATTCTTGTAATGATGGCAACTTATGCTGGAGGAGTTATTGATGGATTAGACGGGCTGGCAGGAGGGGCTTTTGCAACAATATTTGGCGCCTACGGAGCAATTGCTTTTTTTAGAGGGCA
>CAYNAX010000073.1:0-2542 GCA_964395745.1 uncultured Candidatus Saccharibacteria bacterium
AAATAAGTGATGAGAATTATCAATTTTTAGTATCTTGTTTGACAAGATTAGGAAAATATGTTAATTTTATAACAAGGTTGCTAAACAATAGAAAGGAGGGAAAATGACGATTGATTGGCCTGAGTTGGTACAGCTTCTGCCTATAGGGTGGGAGCTTCGGGAGGATCCCGATGTCGTGTATCTTGTGGACCCCGAGGGTAAAGTAAAAATGAAGTGGTCTGCCCACGGGGCATCTAAAGCTTCAATTTTAGAGGATATTCGAGAGTTCTTTGCCGATCAGGAGCGCCGCTAAGCGGCGCTCTTTCTCTTATTAAATTCAGTCATTGCTTTTTGGATATCATTTTGAAGAGCCATTTTTATTGCTTTGGCAAAATCTTTTTTTACTTTGTCTAAAACTTTTTGCTCTTTTTTGTTAAATTTTTCAAGAACAAAAATTTTTCGGTTATAATTTTTAGGAAAACTCTTTGGCTTAATTCCGATTCTGAATCTTACAAAGTTTTTATTGTTTAAAGATTGAATAATAGATTTTACTCCATTGTGACCAGCCGCTCCCCGGTTTTTAACAATTTTGAAACTTCCCAGTAAAAGATCTATGTCGTCGTGGACCACCCAAATACAAGAAAGAGGGAGTTTATAAAAACGAAGTAGTTTCACAACAGCATCTCCGGAATTGTTCATAAAAGTTTGAGGTTTAGCAAGAATTACCTCTTTATCAAAAAGCAAACCCCGAGAAACAAGCGACTGGAGCCGTTTCTTTTCCTGCCAAGGAGAAAAATCGCCCAATCCATAGAGATAATCTAAAAAATCAAAGCCCAGATTGTGGCGTGTGTTTATAAATTTTTCTCCGGGATTACCCAAACCTATCAAAAGAATCATATTTTAAAATAATAGCAGATTACTTGAAATTTCGGAAGATTTCATTGTATAATTGGAAATATGAAACAAGTTTTATTATTTTTTTGGGAACTAATAAAAATCTTTTTAATAGCATTACTGATAGTCATTCCTATCAGGGAGTTTGTTTTTCAGCCCTTTTTTGTAAAGGGCCAGAGCATGGAACCAAACTTCCATGATTACGATTATTTAATTGTAGACGAAATATCATACAGATTTCATAATCCGGAAAGGGGCGATGTTGTAGTATTAAAAAACCCAAATAATCCAGCCCAGAAATTTATTAAAAGGATTATTGGCTTGCCGCAAGAAACTATCGTTATAGAGGACGGAAAAGTAATAATTGAAAAGAGTAATAAAAGCTTTATTTTAGATGAATCTGCTTATTTGGGCGAAGATAATTTTACTCCCGGCAACCTTAGGGTAACATTGGGGCCAGACGAGTATTTTGTAATGGGTGACAATAGAGCGCATTCTTATGATTCAAGGTACTTTGGGCCAGTTAAAAGGAAAGACATAATAGGAAAATTCGCCCTTAGGGTCTGGCCCATTCCAGTTTTTGCTCATAATCTCTCTTATTAACTTTTATGTCTCCTAAAATCAAATTTCAGACACCCACAGGAATGAAGGATCTTCTTCCCGAAGATTTAGAGTTTTATCAAAGAGTTTTTGAAGTGGTAGATGATTTTGCTCAACTTTTTGGATTTAACAAAATCCAAACTCCAATTGTGGAAGATGTTCAACTTTTTGAAAAAGGCACAGGGGGAAGCACTGATATAGTAGAAAAACAAATGTATATTTTAAAAACAAAGGGTGGAGAATATCTTGCTTTACGTCCCGAATTTACTCCAGCGTTTGCCCGCGCCTATTTTGAACACGGAATGATAAACTGGACTCACCCGGTTAAGCTATACACTTTTGGACCTCTTTTTAGATATGAAAGGCCACAAGCCGGAAGATTGAGACAATTTTACCAATTTAATTTTGAAATATTTGGCTCTAAAAAACCCATAAGCGATGTAGAAATTATTTATTTGTTTTGGGAAATTCTAAAAGAATTGGGCATTAAAAACTTAATTGTTCATATAAATAGCATTGGGGATAAACAGTGCAGGCCTTATTATAAAAAATCTCTAGTAAGGTATTTAAGATCCCGCGAGAGAGATTTGTGCCCAGATTGCAGAAGGAGACTAAAAACCAATCCTTTACGAGTTCTAGATTGTAAACAAGAGAGGTGCAGAATGGTAATTGAGCAGGCTCCTCAGATATTAGATTATTTATGCGGAGAATGTAAGCAACACTTAGAAAAAGTATTAGAATATTTAGATGCTCTGGAAATACCCTATTTTCTTAATCCTTATTTGGTGAGAGGTCTTGATTATTATACAAAAACTGTTTTTGAGATAGTTCCTGATAATGCTTCTAATCCTGTTGCTTTGGCAGGGGGCGGAAGATACGATGATTTGTTAAAACTTATAGGTAGAAGAGAAATTCCTGCTACTGGAGCGGCTGCCGGCATTGAAAGAATTATTGCTTTAATGAAAGAGCAGGAAGCTTTCAAGCCCTCAAAAAAGAAAGTAGATGTTTTTGTTGCTCAGTTGGGCGACAAAGCAAAAGTTAGAGCTTTAAAAATCCTAAAGGATCTTAG
>CAYNAX010000074.1:0-2458 GCA_964395745.1 uncultured Candidatus Saccharibacteria bacterium
ATTGTTTAAACTATAAATTAGATCTGTAAGATTTGATAGTTGGTTTTTATTGAGTAAATTCTCGCTTGAAGGGATAACCCTGAAGGCGAGTAAAAGGTCGGATTATTAGTTAATAAAGAAATTCAGAAAATATGGCAGGAAAACCAGATCAAGACTTTCTTGAGTTTGTAGTTAAGGCATTAGTAGATCACCCTGAGGATGTAAAAATTGATCGCAAAGTAGATGAGATGGGAGTTCTTTTGACCCTGAAAGTTAATAAAGAAGATATGGGTCAAATTATTGGAAGACAGGGCTCTACCATTAGAGCGATCAGAAATCTTCTGAGAATTGTCGGGTTAAAAAATCATGCCCGAGTCAATCTCAGAATTGAAGAGCCCGAAGGGGGTTCTACTAGTGCGAGTTCAAAAGAGAGCTCGGAAATTACTGACGAGGATTTGAAACTATAATCCCTCAAATACAAAGAAAGAAACCGGCTCGTTGCTTGTTGATGAGCCGGTTTCTTTTTAGTTATAATAAAATTATATATGATTCAATTTGATATTATCACAATTTTTCCAGAGGCATTCGAGAGTTATTTTTCTCAAAGCATTATTAAGGCAGCGCAAAGAAAGGGATTGGTAAAAATCAAAATTCATAATTTAAGAGATTTTACTTTTGACAAACATAAAACAGTAGATGATAGACCATATGGTGGAGGAGCAGGAATGATATTAAAAGTAGAGCCAATTTTTAGGGCGGTTAATTTTATTATCAAAAAGAACCCAAAAATTAAAGATGAAGAGAGAAAAATAATTCTTTTATCTGCCAAAGGAAAAGTATTTAACCAAACTTACGCAAAAAGACTTTCCAAACTCAAACAAATAATTTTAATATGCGGACATTATGAAGGGGTTGACGAAAGAGTAAAGAAGTTTATTGACAAGGAATTATCAATAGGTAAATATGTCTTAACTGGAGGCGAATTACCTGCAATGGTGGTTGTTGACGCTGTTTCTCGTTTAATTCCTGGAGTGATAAAGCAAGAATCTTTAAAAGAGGAATCTTTCTCAAAAACTCTTTCTTATTTGGAATATCCTCAATATACAAGGCCAGAGGTATTTGATCCTCAAAAAGCAACAGGAAAACGAGGTAACTTGGCTCAAAGATTTAAAAATTTAAAACCGCAGAGAGTGCCTAAGGTTTTGCTTTCTGGTCATCATCAAAAAATTGAAGAGTGGCGAAGAGAACATTCAAAAAAAGTTGAAAAATGCTGAACTTTTTGATACAATATGTTGAGTTGACTCATTTTATTTATTTAAGATTTATTGTTTCAAGTTTATAGTTAATAGTACGGGCAGGTGGCGGAGTGGACAAACGCACAGGACTGTAAATCCTGCGGCCGATTGGCCTTCGGGGGTTCGAATCCCTCCCTGCCCACTGAAAAGCCGGAGTAGCTCAGTGGTAGAGCACTTCATTGGTAATGAAGTGGTCGTGGGTTCAATTCCCACCTCCGGCTCATTTTAGTAAATAGTGAGTAGTGGATAGTGGGTAGTAAATTAATTTATTAATTTTAAAAATATGGCAAAGAAGAAAAAACCAAATGTAAAACTTAAATGTTCAGAATGCGGAAATATAAACTATTATGTGGCAAAATCTCAAAATGCCAAAACTTTAGGAGTTAAATTGGCGCTAAAAAAGTTCTGTAAAAATTGCAAAAGACACACTCTTCATAAAGAGACAAAATAGTTTTAGGGGCGTAGCTCTAATTGGCTAGAGCGGCGGTCTCCAAAACCGCAGGTTGTGGGTTCGAATCCCGCCGCCCCTGCCAACAACTTAACTAAATTTATGAAAAAAAGATATCTTATAATTATCTCTATAGTATCAATCCTAATTTTAGGAGGTTTAGCAAAAGCGCTGTTTTTTTCTGAAAGCAAAAATCAAAACGAGGAAGTTTTTGTAGTAAGGAAAGACGATGTTATAAAAGCGGTTTATGAAACAGGTACTGTTAAAAAAGGAGAAGAAATAAAGCTTTCTTTTAACCTTTCCGGGACAATTAAAAACATATGGTTTTCAGAAGGCGAAAAAGTAGAAAAGGGAGATATTTTAGCAGAGTTAGACGATACAGATCTAAAAGTTCAACTCAAGCAAGCCCAAGCCAGTTTAGATGCTTATCAGGCGCAGTTGGATAAATTATTGGCAGGTCCTACTCAAGAAGAAATTGCTTTGGCTCAAACAAATGTTGAAAGCGCAAAGGCTTCTTATGAGAATGCAAAGGAAAATTTAGAAAAAATTAAAAATTCAGCAGAAAAACAGTTGGAACTTTATTACCGAGATGCTATTTCAAAGATTGACAATGCTGTTTTAAGGGTTTTTGATGCTCGTAATTTTGTTGACAGTTATAAAAGAACATATTTTTATCGTGGCGATCAGGAAAGCATTATTGTAGATTATAAGAAAAAAGATTTAGATAAAATATATC
>CAYNAX010000075.1:0-2426 GCA_964395745.1 uncultured Candidatus Saccharibacteria bacterium
ACCCGAGCTATTATATTATACACAAAATCTTCCATTTTGTCAAAATAAAACTGGGTGAGGTTCGACCTCGCCCAGTTTACAGTTTACGGTTTCAAGTTTATAGTTTATAGTTTGCGGTTTATCGTTTGCTCCATTGAGGAGCCCTTCTTGCGCGTTTTAATCCGGGTTTCTTTCTTTCTCTTTCTCTTGGGTCACGAGTCAAAAATCCTGCTTTTTTCAACTTCTTTTTGAAATCTGGGTTCATCTTTACTAATGCTCTTGCTAAACCGTGCCTTATTGCCTCTGCCTGAGAATGTATCCCTCCTCCATAAACTTTTGCTGTAATTCTAAATTTTTCCTCCAATTTTAAAAGCTCCAAAGGAGCATTAATAATCTTTTGAAGGTCTATTGTTGGAAAATATAAATTATAGGGTTTCTCGTTTACCGTTATCTCCTTTCCTCCTTTTGTCCAAATTCTAACCCGAGCAATTGCTGTTTTTCTTCTACCAACCGCTTCTATGTATTTTTCCTCTTTTGCAACTTTTTTCTCCTCTGTCTTCTTCTTTGAACTTGAAAGTTTGACAGTTTTTTTCTTTGTCTTGCTGGTAGAAGATTTTACAGTTTTTTTAGTTGTAGTTTTTGTTCTTGACATACAAAAAATTACTTTTCAAATTGAAGACGTTTAATCATTCTTGCTCTTAATTTATTTTTGGGAAGCATTCCCCATACTGCCTTTTTTAGAACCGATGTTGGGTCTTTGGCGAAAAGTTTTTTTAGAGGTGTTTCTTTTAATCCTCCAAGGTATCCACTATGACGATAATATTTCTTTTTCTCAAATTTTTTCCCTGTAAATTTTATTTTTTCAACATTCTTAACTATTACAAAATCTCCAATATCTAAATGGGGCTGATATTGGGGTTTATGCTTTCCTCTTAATAAAATTGCGATTTGGCTCGCTAATCGCCCTAAAGGTTTTCCTTGGGCATCAATAATATGAGTTTTTCTTTCTATTTGATTTTTTTTCATATTATTTAACTAATTCAATAATTACCATTTCTGCGCCATCGCTCTGGCGAGGTCCTAATTTATAAATTCTGGTATATCCTCCTTCTCTTTCTTTGTATTGTGGGATAATTGTTTCAAATACTTTCTTTACTGTAGATTTATCTAAGTATCGAGCCAAATATCTTCTGGCTGCTAAATCATTTTTCTTTCCCTTTGAAATAAGTCGTTCTGCCAATTTTCTCAATTCTTTTGCTTTTGCTTCGGTAGTTTTAATTTTTCCGTGTATAAATAAAGATCTAACCAAACCCTTCATCAGGGCTTCTCTTTGATCTTTTTTTCTATGAAAAGTTTTTGTTTTTCTTCTTCTCTTTTTCATTTAACCTTATTTTAATTCCAACCCGTATTTCTTTAATATTTTCTTGATTTCTTCTATACCTTTATCGCCCAAACCTTCTAAGTTTTTAAGATCCTCTTCTTTCTTTTTAACTAGACCTCCCAAAGTTTTGATATGTGCTTTAGTTAATGCGTTAACTGTGCGAGTTGATAATTTTAGGTTTTCTATTGGGGTTTTTAACACATCCTCATCTTCTGCCTTTGCTTCTTTTTTCTTCTCTTTTGGTTTTTCAACGCCTGTTTTGTCTTTTGATTCAAAATTATCTTTAATAAAATTAAAATGATCTAAAATAATATCTATTGCTTTTTTAAATGCTTCTGCGGGTTCAATTGTTCCATCAGTTTCTACTTCTACAATCAACCGATCAAAATCTGTTCTTTCTCCTACTCTCATATTTTCCACCCTGTATGATACTTTTTTGATAGGAGTATAAATAGCATCAAGCTGTATCTCTCCAACTGAGAGTTTTTCTTTCTTTCGCATTTCTACTGGCTCATATCCCACTCCCTTTTGCACCGTAATCTCCATTTCTAAACTTGCATTTTTATCTGTAAGAGTGGCAATATGTTCTTCTTTATTGACAAGTTCTAACTGAGAAGGAATTTCAAAATCTTTTGCTTTAACTTCTTTTTTTCCTTTTACTTTTAAGGTTGCCTTTACTGGTTCGTCGGTATATATCTTAAACCTGAGCTTTTTCAAGTTTAAACAGATACTAATAACATCCTCTAAAACACCTGGCAACACAGAAAATTCATGCTGTGCCCCCTTAATTTTCACTTCTGTCACAGCGGCTCCTTCAAGAGATGAAAGCAATACTCTTCTCAGCGTATTGCCAATAGTAACTCCGTATCCCGGATAAAGTCCCGCCAGAATAAATTGGGCATTTCTTTCATCTTTTTTGATAATTTGAAAAGAAGTTGGTAAGGGAATCATATAAAAAATTTAATTATTTTGAATAAAATTCAAAAATTGAGGAGATTTCTGCTGGAGGAGCAGCCTCCTCAACAGTTGGAGAACCTATTATTTCTCCTGAAAGGTTTTTTATATC
>CAYNAX010000076.1:0-2382 GCA_964395745.1 uncultured Candidatus Saccharibacteria bacterium
TTATCCAAATAAATCTTTGAAATTATTAAAAATTTTAGCAAAAGACAAAGAAAAATTTGTCTGGAGGGCGGCGGCATCTTCTCTTGTGAAACTAATCCGTAAATATCCGAGATTAAAACAAGAAGTCTTCTCTTGGAAAGATTGCGATCAATGTCTGAATGTTGTCAAAAAATATGTTAAATGAGAGTTATATTCCAGTACTTTCATTACTTTCTCACGCGGGACTGCCCTTCAAAGCTTTGGTTTGATCTTGCCTAACACATCTTATGAGATTCACTTTGTTGCATTCGCTCAACAAAATTTGGCTAATGCCGAGCTTTTCATAGGGTGACATATTAAACGAAAATATCTTTAAAAGTCTTATTGATGACGATTTTTATAACAGGCGGGAAGTTCGCTCCCCGCTTAATGACTTCTTGGTTTTGTTTATATTATGCTATAATAGAATAGGTTGTTTGTAATTTTATAAATTACCATCTAAGGTCGAATAGAGCTAAAAATTAAATAAATTAGCAAAATCTATGAAAAAAGTAGGAATTATTGGTGCAGGTATTGCTGGTTTAACTTGTGGTTACAGATTGAGCCAGAAAGGAATAAATGTTATCATCTTTGAAAAGCAAGTATTGGTGGGAGGAAGAGTCCCTTTTGCTGGAGCAGTGGCTACAGAAACATTTCACCCCAGATTAATTTCTTTAATTAAGGAGTTGGGGTTGGAAGAACTGAAAGTTCCTCTTCTAAAAAACGAGCACGGGTTGTTAACTTCAGAAGGTAAGTTAGTAGAAATAGGACGGCATATAATGGGAGCAATGAGGAAATCTGGTTTAAGAGGAACGATGTACTTTATGAGGCTTAATCGATTAATCAATAAGGTAAGGTTCGATATTGAAAGTTTTGATCCACAACTGGTAAAGATAAGAAATATTTCTTTTGAAGAATATTTAAAGGATTGTCCGACCGCAATCAGAAAACTGATTATAGAACCTTTTATGCTTTTTACCTTTGGAGCAGATTTGAGCGAAATAAGTGCCGAATACGGAATGACTCATATGAGGCTTGGTAATGAATTGGGCTCGGGAAAGTCCTTTACTTTTGAAGAAAATAATATCTCGACTGTAACTAATCTTTTAGAAGTAAAACTAAGGGAAGAAGGCGCTCAGGTTTTGACTTCAGCCAAGGTAACAAAAATTAGCAAGAACGAAGACAAGTTTACGATTTTTTACGAACAAGAGGGAGAAAAAACCGAAGAGGTAGATACTGTAGTTCTAGCTATTCCCTTGAACGAAGTGAAAAATATTTTCCCTGAGTTAAATTTAGAAAGCGATGTCGATTACCATGACACCAAATGTATTTTTGTGGAAGGTAAATTAAGGTGGCCAGATAAGAAGTTTATTATGGGAATGCCGGGAAATCCAGTAAATCTAAGAGCTTTGTTCAATGTTGTGCCTTATAGCCAATTAGTTTATCCAATGGATGAGAGCAAAGAAGTAGATTTAGAAAAGCTTTACGATGAATATAAAATTATTGGTGAGGAAGAAATAAAACCGGCAATGCCTATAATTGGCCCAAATGCTAAGGTGCCAGGGTTAACAACTGAAATGAAGGGGGTTTATCTCTGTGGAGATTTTTATTACTATTCTTCGCTAGAAACATCAGTGGCTACTGCTGAGAAAGTAGCAGATTTGATTAGCAAAGAGGTTTAATTTTAGCAGGCCTTGCAACAAATGTTTTAGGACTAAAAAAACGCCCCGTGTACGCGGGACGTTTTTTGCTGCGGGGCTAGGATTCGAACCTAGATACCGGGGTCCAGAGCCCCGTGTGCTACCATTACACCACCCCGCATTTATACTTTTAAAAACCTTCTTGTGGCGATTAAACTTGCCAGAATACTCAACGCAATCCCACTTCCTACCTGAAAAACAAAAATCATAACACTGCGTTGACTAAACCATTCTAATAAATTAAACCCGTTGGTCAATTGTATTATCTTGGGAGAAAGAAAATAGGCAGTCAAAAACATTGCTCCGAAAGTAATAAGTCCTGCCCAAAAACCCCACAATATTCCTTGCACAATAAATGGTCCCCTTGTATACCAGTTTGAAGCTCCCACCAATCTCATTATTTCTATTTCTTCGCTTGAATCTTGAATGGCAATTCTAATAGAATTAAGAGAAATCAAAAGAGTGGTAATGCCAAAAAATAAACCAATGCTGATCGCCGCCCAGTTAATATTTGAAGTTAAGGAAAAAATTTTGTCAATCAATGTCTTTTTCTTGGTGTAATCTATTTTCTGAATAATGGGTTTAAATTTGTCGTTTTCTAAAAATTTTAAAATAGCAGCGTATTGATTTGGAGTTGCGGCTTTAATGTTAATAGAAGGATAAA
>CAYNAX010000077.1:0-2373 GCA_964395745.1 uncultured Candidatus Saccharibacteria bacterium
TCTTAAAAAACTCTCTACCACCTTAAAGCCCCCAACTTCGTCTCTTTCTTTGTCTCTTTCTTCTTCATCTGGCTGATAGTCTGGGTCATACAAAAAAGCCGCCTCATGAGTAATACATCCAACCGACATCCCAAGAGCATAATAAATTTGACCCATCCAAACCGTGTCTCTTTTGGCAAGATAATCGTTCACCGTTACTATGTGTACGCCTTCGCCTGATAGAGCATTTAAATACGCAGGGAGAGTTGCTGCTAAAGTTTTTCCCTCACCTGTCTTCATTTCAGCAATTTTCCCTTGATGAAGGACTATTCCTCCAATTAACTGAACATCAAAATGTCTTTGCTTGAGAGTTCTTTTTGCCGCCTCCCTTACCAAGGCAAATGCTTCTGGAAGAAGTTCGTCTAAAGAACTTCCGTTTTTAACTTTGTCCTTTAGCTCTAATGTCTTTTGGGACAATTGATCGTCTTTAAGATTCTCAAAATCCTTCTCTAGGGAGTTTATCTTATCAACTAAGGGTTGTACTTTTTTTAGATATTTTTTGTTTGCGTCACCAAAGATTTTTTCAAGGATTGGCATAGTAAGAGACTTTATTTCCTTCAATCTATCACAAAAAGCCAATAAATTAAAGCGGAGCAAGGTTTAACCTTGCTCCTGTTTTTGAGTGCAAATTATCTCCAATCTATTTCTTCTTTCTAAGGGCCTGCAGTAATTTTTTTACTTTATTGTCTTCTTTTAACAATACTCTATGAATTCTTCCTACTTCTTTTATTTGTCTTGCCCATTTCCGAGCCCTAATTATTCTTTTCCTTTTGTATTTTTTGATCTTGCGATATAACTGTTCTTTTACTTCATCAATTGCAGTTCTTAAATCGTTGTTTATTGCCTCTACCCTTATCAATTTTTTTGGAAGATACAATTGGGCTTCTGCGCGAAAAACCTTCCCTTTACGATGATGCCGTGTTGTCTTGGCTATTTCAACATTTAATTCTATCGTTTCTTTACCTCCCGGGATTTCTTCACTTCCAAAATCTGAAAGATATCTTTCTATCTCTCCCAGTTTTTTATAAACCCAATCAGCAAGCGCTTGATCGAGCTCTACATTAACCGGTTTGATATTAATCCTCATAACTTATTTTTTCTTTCTCTTCTTAGATGCCTTCTTCCTGCTTGTTTTCTTTTTCGTGGTTTTCTTTTTCGTAGTTTTTCTTGTCTTCTTTCCCTTGGCGCTCTTTCTGCGAGAGGACTTTTTCTTTGGCATATTTTGATTTTTCTTATTTTTATATTCGGCCTCCCTTATTTCATTATCAGAAACCCAAAATTTGCTGTCAATAGTAAAATCTTTTACAAAAATCACTTCCCGTTCCAACTCTATCCCCAACTTTTTTCTTACTCTTTCTTTAACTAATTTTATCAGACTAATTATATCTTTTGCCTCTGCGCCTCCCTTGTTAACAATAAAGTTTGCATGTTTTTGAGAAACTTCTGCCTTGCCATTTTTTTTTCCTTTTAGCCCGCATTTATCAATAAGATAGCCGGCTGGTAAAAAACCGCTTCTGAAAAATTTTTCTGCTTCCGGCAGCGCTTTCTTAACCTTTGATTTAATTTCGGGTTTTACTATTTTTACATTCTTAAAAACACATCCAGCCGACCAAAAAAACGGCTGACTTTTCTTTCTTCTCTCTAAATATTCTTCTATTCTCTTTTCTATCTCTTTTTTATCTCCCTGCCTTAAAACCAACCCCACCCTTAAAATCACATATTTCTTTTCTTTTTTAAAAATACTTTCCTTATATTTAAAACAACATTCTTTTTGATTAAGTTTTCTTTTTTTCATTTTTTCTAAATCAAACACCTCTACTACTTTAACTATGTCTCCAATAGAAAATCCAAATGCACCAGCATTACCAAAAACTGCGCCTCCTATTGTGCCCGGAATTCCTGCTGCCCATTCCAATCCGGTAAGCGAAAGATCTTTGGCTTTATCTACTAAAAAAGATAATGGTATGCCCGCCGCCGCATAAATAATCTTTCTGCCAGATTTATAATCCTCAACCTCAAATCCTTTTGTCTTTATTCTTACCACAATTCCGTTAAAAACTTTATCGTCAAATAATACATTACTTCCGCCACCTAAAATAAAAAGAGGCAGCCTTAGGTCTCTTACTGCCGTCAATACTTTAAGCAAATCTTTCTCTGTTTTTGCTTCAAAAAAATATTTTGCTTTTCCTCCAATCCTGAAAGTATTATATTTCTTTAGAGAAACACCTGTTTTAATCTCGGGAATAATTTTTTTTAAGTGAGGCAGTGTCATTCCTCCTCAAGGTTTTTATTTTTATTTAAAGAGCCTGGGCAGTTGACCCCGATCTAGGTCTT
>CAYNAX010000078.1:0-2370 GCA_964395745.1 uncultured Candidatus Saccharibacteria bacterium
GTGCGCCCTCCGCGACTCGAACGCGGATCTTTAGCTCCGGAGGCTAACGCTCTATCCTGTTGAGCTAAGGGCGCTTTTGTTTCTTTGGTTTTTGGGCAATCACAAAAATATTATTTTCTTTTGCTGATCGTTCAATCAATCCTGACTTTTTTATTTCAAAGCCCGCCTTTTTTAATAAAGAAATCAATTCTCTTTTTGAAAAAACGTGAAAATAACGCGAAGCCAAAATTTTACCCTTTTCGTTTTTCCAAGGTAAAAATAAGTCACCGAAATCCAAATCCGATTTGCCAAAAATCCTCTTAAGGGTATATTTAAAAAGAAGGCCTTTAATTTTTCTTTTTTTTCTCAAATTCCAAACTGTAAGAATAATTATCCCGCCGGGTTTAAGCACTCGCTTAATCTCTTGTAAAAATTTAATTCTAAGTTCTTTTGAGGGAATGTGATGAAATACAGAAAGGCAAAAAACCTTATCAAAAAAATTCTTGCCAAAAGGAAAAGAAAGGGGGTCGCTAACAAAAAACTTGGCGTAAGGGTATTGCTTTTTTGCAATTTCTATCATTTTCCTTGATGTGTCTATTCCCCAATATTTTGCTTTCTTTTTAAAAACTAATTCGCAAAATCTGCCATTAGCGCACCCAACATCTAAAATTCTTTCGCCCGGCTTAATTAAATGGGATAATTTTATTAAATCTTTGGTCAAAATTTTTCTTTTCTGGGCAAAATGCTCAGCGATCCGGTTATAGGTTTGAATATTTTGATAAATTAAAAATTTTGCTCTTTCTTTTTTCATAATTATGACTCCACAAGAAGAAATTATTATAGCGTTTAGCAAATCTTCTCAAAAAACAAGAAGCGTTTTAGATAGTTTAAAAAGAAAAGTCTCAAAAAAATACTCTTTGCCCTTAGTTAAAAACTCTCAACTAATAAAAGCTTATCATAAATTGGTAGAAGAAAAAAGAATTAAGCCCGAAAGGGTCATATTGGATGTTTTAAAAATCAGAAAAATCCGCTCTCTTTCAGGTATTGTTGTTGTCTCTGTTTTAACAAAACCATATAAATGTCCGGGGAGGTGTCTTTTTTGTCCAACACAAGAAAATGTTCCTAAAAGTTATATTAAAGAGGAACCTGCTGTAGCGCGCGCCATTCTTCACAAATATCATCCTTACAAACAGGTTCAGGCACGACTCCAGGCGTTAGAATCAACCGGCCACAACACAGACAAAATTGATTTAAGAATAATTGGAGGAACCTGGTCGTATTACCCAAAGCAATATCAAACTTGGTTTATAAAAGAATGCTTTAGAGCGGCAAATAATTTTAAAAATTCCAAGCTCCAAGCACTAAACTCCAAACAAATTCAAAAAAGTGATTTAGAAAAAGAGCAAAAGAAAAACGAGAAAGCAAAGCATAGAATTATTGGAATTACCATTGAAACAAGGCCTGATTTCGTTAACGACAGAGAAATTAAAAGATTAAGAAACCTAGGAATTACCCGGGTGGAATTAGGCGTTCAAAGCATTTATGATGATGTTTTGAAAATAAATCAGCGCGGGCATAATGTTGAAACCACTATTGAAGCAACAAAACTATTAAAAGACGCTGGGTTCAAAATTTGTTATCAAATGATGCCAAATCTTTTGGGCTCAAACCGACAAAGAGATCTTAAAATGTTTAAAGAACTTTTTGAAAATCCTCAATTTCAGCCCGATTATTTAAAAATTTATCCTTGCGCCCTTCTAAAAGAAGCCGATCTTTATAAATTTTGGAAAAGAGGACTCTATAAACCATATTCTAAAAAAGAACTCATTGAATTGATTATTAAAATTAAACAAACTGTCCCCTATTACTGCCGCATTCAAAGAATCGTAAGAGATATTCCCTCTGATTATGTAACAGAAGGGGGAAGCAAAACCTCAAATCTGAGACAAATTGTTCATCAAATAATGCAAGAGCGTGGTCTGCGTTGTAAATGTATAAGATGCAGAGAAGTAAAAGAGCACTACAACCCCAATGAAAAAATTTATCTCTTTCGTCAGGATTATTGGGCATCTGACGGCTTAGAAATATTTTTAAGTTTTGAAAATAAAAATCGAAGCAAACTTTTCAGTCTTTTAAGATTAAGAATTCCTTCATTCTATTTTCAAAAAGGGGAACCTTTATTTTCTGTCCTAAAAGATGCTTCCATTGTTAGAGAATTGCATACTTACGGATTACTCCTTCCCATCTCAAAAAAAGATATTTCTCCCCAGCATAGAGGTTTGGGTAAAAAATTAATGAAAAAAGCAGAAGAAATTTCTAAAAGAGAATTTGGAGTCAAAAAAATCGCCGTGATTTCTGGCGTAGGAGTAAGAGAATATTATAGAAAATTAG
>CAYNAX010000079.1:0-2162 GCA_964395745.1 uncultured Candidatus Saccharibacteria bacterium
AGGCGATGGAGGATGATTTTAATACGCCGAAGGCAATGGCTGTAATTTTTGAACTTATCAGAGAAACTAATCCTCTTTTAGATCAAAACAAAATTGGCAAAGAAACAATTAAAGAAATTTTAGAATTTTTAAAATCTGTTGATAAAATTTTTGGGTTTATTTTTAAAAAAGAAAAAATAAAAATTCCCCCAAAAATTCAAAAACTGGTTGAAAAAAGAGAAATTTTAAGAAAAGAGAAAAAATGGGAAGAAGCAGACAGAGTTAGAGAAGAAATCAAAAAGTTGGGTTACGAAATTCAAGATACTGCTGCTGGTACTAAAATAAAAAAATTATAACAACCAAAACTTGCCAAATTTTTTTCTTTTTGTAAAATAAACTTGATGGCGGAACTCTCTTCAACAAATCAGGGCATACCGGATAAACTTCCTCCTCAAAACATTGAAGCGGAAAAATCTCTCCTGGGTTGTTTAATGCTTGATAAAAACGCCATTGTAAAAGTGGCTGATTTTTTACAGCCAAGAGATTTCTACAAAGCCCAGCATCAAGAAATTTATCAAGCAATTCTGGATCTTTTTGAAAAAAACGAACCTATAGATCTGCTTTCGGTTGCTAACCGACTTAAAGAAAAAGGGAAGCTCGAAGAAATAGGAGGAAATAGTTATCTAACAGAATTGGTAAATACCGTACCCAATGCCCTGCATGTATTAAACTATGCTAAAATAGTTCAAAGCAAACGAATCCTGCGAGATCTCATAGAGGCATCTTATGATATTGCTCAATTGGGCTACAATGAAAGCGAGGATATAGATATTATTTTAGATAGAGCGGAAAAAAGAATTTTCAGTATTGCTCAAAAATCTCTCACTCAGCGTTTCCTTCCTATTAAAGAAGAGTTAGAATCAGCCTTTGAAAGAATAGACAAGTTATCAAAACATCAAGGGCTCCCTCGAGGCGTACCTACTGGATTTATTGATCTTGATAACCTTCTTTCTGGACTACAAAATTCAGATTTAATTATTTTAGCGGCCCGCCCCTCGATAGGTAAAAGTAGTTTAGCATTAGATATTGCCCGCCATGTAGGGGTTGATCAAAAACTACCAGTAGGAATTTTTAGTTTAGAAATGTCAAAAGATCAAATTGTTGATAGATTTATCGCTGCTCAAGCCAATGTAGATTTGTGGCGTTTAAGAACAGGGCGGCTTTCAAGTGATGGACCCGAAAGTGATTTTGAAAGAATTCAGCATGCTCTTGGAGTATTATCTGAAGCGCCAATTTTTATTGACGATGCTGCAATTACCAATGTTATTCAAATGCGAGCAATGGCAAGAAGATTACAAGCAGAATATGGTCTATCGCTTTTGATTGTTGATTATCTGCAGTTAATTGAACCCCGAACCCAAACAACAAGTATGGTCCAGCAAATGACAGAAATTTCCCGTTCTCTGAAGGCATTAGCCCGAGAATTAAATGTCCCTGTACTGGCTATTTCTCAATTATCAAGAGCAGTAGAACAACGTACGCCCCCAATTCCTCGTCTCTCTGACTTAAGAGAAAGTGGAGCGCTGGAGCAAGATGCGGACGTAGTCCTATTTATCTACAGAGAAGATAAATACAAGCCCGACACTCTAAGAAAAAATATTGCCGATATTATTGTTGCCAAACACAGAAACGGGCCTGTCGGTAAAGTAGAACTTTATTTCGACGAGCCCCGAGCAAGTTTCAAAAACTTAGAAAAAAAATCAGAGGATTTAGAAGATTTAATATAAGATTTTGTTATTTTTTTATTTCTAAGATTTCAATTAAAGTATAGGGTTGGCGATGACCCTGTTTTTTTCTGTATCTTTTTTTAGGCCTATATTTAAAAACAATTATTTTTTCGCCTTTTCCATGTTCTAACACTTTTGCTTTAACTTTTGCCCCATCAACAAGCGGCTTGCCTATTTCTGTTTTTTTATCGTTGCTTACCAACAGAACTTGATCAAAAACAACCTCTTCACCTTCTTTATTTTTAATTTTTTCAATTTTAATTTTATCACCGGGTTTAACTAAATATTGTTTTCCCCCTGTCTTAATTACCGCAAACATAATATTTAGGTTAATTTTTTAATCTCTGAACTTTCTAAATTTTCAGAATCTTCAGTTGTTGATGTTTCTAATAAGCG
>CAYNAX010000080.1:0-2102 GCA_964395745.1 uncultured Candidatus Saccharibacteria bacterium
TCTTTGTCCGATTTCATAAATATATTGTCCGCTTTAATAAAAAACGGTCAGAGACATTGTGGACAAAATGTGGACAAATTGCGGACAATTTATTTTATGTCCGCATATTGTCCGATTTCTGTACTGTCTCTGGCCTCATATATTACATCTTTCTTTCCCAGTCGCTTCCGAACAATTTTTCTCTCTTTAATTAATTTTTCTAAATCTCTCCTCAATGTTCTTTGGCTGATATCTGAAAATTTTAATCTTAATTCTTCCAAACTTACTCTGCGGTTTTGGTAAATTAATTCTAAAATCCGTTTTTGTCTTTCTGAGGGAAGAAGATTATTAGATCTCTCTTCTTGAACAGGTTTTTTTAATTTTTTAGAAATTGTGGGTGTTTCTTGAGATGTTTGAACCTTGGGGGTTTTCTCTTTTTCTTGTATTAATTTCTTATCGGCAAGTTCATTAATTAAATTATATATCTTTTTATATTCCTCCAAAAGAATTTTGAAATTCTTTGGGTTCACCCAATTCTGCTCAGATGCTACCTTAAAGAAAACCCCCAGTATCCTTATCTCTTCTTTAATTTTTGCCTTTTTCTCAAAATCTATGCTGGGATTAATAGAAAAAACCAGTTCTAAAATCTCGTTTGCCTTTTCCCTTATCTTTTTTCTTAAGGGCTCTTCTTGAGGAATTCTTTCGGAAACTCTATACAGAGCCAATGTTAATGCCAAGATATTGTTTCTTAAAATCTCCATAATTTAAAAAGAAACGAGTGCAGAATATTGTTTGAGGTTTTCCAGTTGCTTAGGTGAAAGTTGCTGAGATTTATTAATTGCCTCTACTATTAAATTCTCTGATATCTCTATCTCCTCTCCCAGCGAAAGCCATCTTTCTCCTATGTGGTTTTGAATATAATCTTCTATATATATTTTATGCTCTGGCGTAAGATTGATATTTGAATGCTCATTTAGATATTCTTGCAGGGCTTTTCTTGCCAGATGGGTAATTCCCTCGCCATATTCGGCTACTTCTTTATATACTTTTCCCTGTGATGGAGATAAAGATATTTCTTGCTGATTAACTTCGCCCTGAGGGTTGAGTTCAATGGGTATCTGAGAGGCGTTATTTTGGCCAATACTTTCCATACCATTATCCGAAGATATTACCGGAGATTCTCCTATTGATGCTTCCTGAGATGGTTCTATCTTTGTTGAAAGCCGCTCTATCTTTCCGGTTTTCTGCAAATAAGCATATGTTCCAATGGCTGCAAGCACCAAAATAATTACTAACCAGTTAATAAAAACGCGGAAATTAAATTTTGGCTTTCTTTTAAATCTAATTTTCATAATTGTCCGTTAAGATTAATTTTAATTGTCCGTTAATACTAATTTTCAAAGGACCTTTAGACCGGTCATTTGACCGGTATAAGATTTTTGTTAATCTTATTCATTTTATCCAATCATAAAAATTTGTAAACCCCTTATTTTTTCCACACAAAAAAACTGGTGCAAGGTTCAACCTTGCACCAGTTAAGAATGACCGCAATCAAAAATTTATTTTTGGACTAACTCAATTGTTCCGTTTTCTGCGCAGTTCAATTCATTAGAACATTGTCCGCCATCTGCCTTAATTTGTCCGTTGAATTGCTGACTATTATAAAAGATTGCTATTCTTCCGCCTCCGCCTGCTCCACCACCATTTGATTTTCCTCCATTTGCTGAAATTATTCCGCTGCCCTTAAAAATATCTGTGTCTATCATTATGCCTCCACCACTACCTGCCCCTGAAGGATACCGATACCCTCCTGCTCCGGCTTTTCCTTCTTCTCCATTAACTGAAATAATTCCGTTCACAATACATTCTTTCTCTATTTCCAAAATTATCAATCCGCCACCTTTACCTCCGGTTTCTCTTTGACCTGTATTTGGATATGTACTTGTTCCTCCACCTGATCCAAAATCTGAAATATCTCTTAAATCACCATAAACATTTCCTCCTTCAAGAGTCATAAAATTTCCTCCCTTGCCGCCATATCCTGCACCGCTTCCACCGTTACCCTTTCCCGGACCTTTGTCAGCATCATAGCCTAAAGCGTCAGCAATAATTGATGAGTTTTT
>CAYNAX010000081.1:0-2035 GCA_964395745.1 uncultured Candidatus Saccharibacteria bacterium
CTTCTGGATTAAAACCACCCTGCTCTCGCGCAGAAAAGATATTAATTAATCTTGCGCCAGCAGATCTTAAAAAAGAGGGGTCACTTTATGACTTGCCTATTGCTATTAGTTATCTTCTAGCATCTAAACAAATTACGACTGACAATCTCCAAAAACGCCTAATTTTGGGGGAACTCTCTCTCAATGGAAAACTAAGGCCCATTAAAGGGGCTCTTTCTTTTTCTCTTCTCTGCGAAAAACAAGGGTTTGAAGAAATTATTTTACCTCGCGAAAATGCGGTTGAGGCCTCATTAATTTCTTTTTTTCAAAAGTCAAATATTAAAATTATTGGTGCTGACAACTTAAAAGAAGTAGTTGAATATCTTACAGATGCTTCTTCAATTTTACCCTTCAAAGAAAAATTATCTTTTAAAAGACCTTCTTATGATTTTGATATCGGTTGGATTAAAGGCCAGCATTTTGCCAAAAGGGCTTTAGAAATAGCAGCTGCCGGAGGCCACAATCTTTTAATGATTGGTCCTCCAGGAGGAGGCAAAACTCTTTTAGCAAGGGCTATGCCAACTATCTTGCCTGAACTTTCTCCTCAAGAAATTTTAGAAGTCACCAATATCTACAGTATTGCCGGATTACTTAATTCTAAATATCCTATTGTGTTACAAAGACCTTTTCGCGCGCCTCATCATACCGCATCAAAGGTTGCTATTGTTGGAGGGGGTAACCCTATTAAACCCGGGGAAATTACCCTTGCTCATCGAGGTGTTTTGTTTTTAGACGAATTTCCAGAATTTCATCGAGATGTCATTGAAAGTTTAAGGCAACCCTTGGAAGAAGGTTCTATTTCTTTGTTAAGAGCAAAACAGAGAGTAACATTTCCCTGTAGATTTATTTTAGTTGCTGCTTCAAACCCTTGCCCTTGTGGTCACTTTAATAATCCTTTTAAAGAATGTGTCTGCTCCCCTAGCCAAATTGCCAAATATCAAAGAAAATTATCAGGCCCTATTATTGATAGAATTGATCTCTTTGTAGAACTTCCTTATGTTCCTTTTGAAGATCTTATCTCTCCAGAAAAAGAAAATCTAAGCAAAGAAACCAGACAAAAAGTAGTTTTTGCGAGAAAAATTCAAGCTCAAAGATTCAAAAAAGAAAATATTCTAACTAATTCTGAAATGGGGCTTTCTCAGATTAAAAAGTATTGTCCCTTGGAAGAATCTGGTTTGGAGGTTTTAAAAGAGAGCGTAAGAAGAGGAACTCTTTCTCCGCGCGGTTTCTATAGGGTTTTAAGGGTAGCAAGAACTATCGCTGACCTAGAAGGTTCAGAAAAAATAAAAACCTCTTATTTACAAGAGGTATTAATGTACCGAACTAATTATATTATTTAACGCAAATATTATTTGGCAAAAGGATTTCTTGCTCCTCTTACATCAAAATGTAAATGACATCCCTTTGGCCCTGCGGGAATGGTATATCCTGAATATCCTGTATATCCAATTATCTGGCCTTGGCTAACCTTTTGACCAGGAACTACTAAAATTTTAGAAAGATGACCATAGAAAGTAATCACGCCATTTGGATGTAAAATACGTATATAATTACCCGCGACCCTATCATATCCTGTTCTTTGGACTGTACCACCTGCTGCAGCATAAACAGGTTCTCCACATTTGCCATTTGAAAAATCTACAGCATTATACCAATGAAGACCTTGAGTAATCCGACAAGGAGAAGGAATTGGACAAATAAAATAAGTTGCTGGAAGAGTGGAGCTAACAGCTTGGGAGGAAAAATAAGTGTTTTTGGGCATCTTCCCTCCTGGAATAATTAAAAGATCTCCAATATAGATTTTACTTGCATCTTCTATGTGATTAAAACTCAAAATTTCTTCTTGATCTACCTGATAGGTTTTTGCAATTGAACTGATGGTATCGCCTTTTTTAACAAGATGCAAAACCCCGGATACTGGCAGAATAACAAGTTTTTGTCCCGGCTTAATAATTGATCTGCTTGAAAGATTATTTGCCCAAAGAATAGTTTCTGT
>CAYNAX010000082.1:0-1915 GCA_964395745.1 uncultured Candidatus Saccharibacteria bacterium
AATATAAATTTTCTTTGCGATTTTTGATAAGAAAATTGCTGTTTCAAAGCCGGCATTCCCGCCTCCTATAACCGCAACAACCTTGTCTTTGAAAAAATTGCCATCACAAATAGCACAATAACTTACCCCTTTTCCTAAAAATTCTTTTTCCCCTTCAACCTCCAAAGGTCTTGGGTCCGCTCCTGAGGCAATGATTACTGTCAAAGAATTAAATATTTTGCCTGTCTTTGTACGAACGCTAAATATGCCTTCTTCTTTCTGAATTCTTGTAACCTCATCTTGCTGAACCTCAATATTAAATTTTTGAAGATGATTTTTAAATTTTTGAATTAACTCAATCCCTGAAATTTTCTCAAAACCGGGATAATTTTCAATATCAATTGCTTTTTTTCCGACCTGCCCTCCAAATTCTTTACAAATTAAAAGCGTTTTAAGATGTTGCCTTCCAGCATAAATTCCAGCAGTAATTCCTGCCGGACCTCCGCCAATAATAATGAGATCATAAATTTGATCATTCTTCATAACCTTTTATATTAATTTATTCTCCTTAAGAAATCTTTTAAGATCTGGCCCAAACCGCGAATCTTTCAAACTTAAATAAATATGAGTTTTGAGCCAGTCCATCTTATTGCCGCATTCAAGCCATCTGCCCTCTATTTCATATCCATAAATATTTTTTCCCTCATCTAACATTTTCTGTAATGTTTCTGCTAAAACAATTTCTCCTTTTTTATTCGGTTTCGCCTGCTTTAGATAGTCAAATACTTCAGGCGTTAACACATACTTTCCAATAATGGCTAAGTTAGAAGGCGCTTTATCTAAAGAAGGTTTCTCTACAATCTTTTTTATTTTAAAAACTCGGTTGGCAATTTTTTCTACAGATACAACCCCATAAGAAGACAGTTTTTCTTCTGGAACACGATATAAAGCCAAGATAGGTTTTTGGGCGGTTCTATACAATTTTATAAGTTGCTCTATGCAGGGGGTTTGACTTTCTACAATATCATCGCCAAACATTACTGCCACTGACTCTTTTTTTACAAAGGGAAAAGCCTGAAGAATGGCATGACCGTCTCCCAAGGGTTGCTTTTGAACTGTTATAGTAAAGTTTAAGCTTTTTTCTAATTGCTTTATGGCTTCTAGTTCTTTTAATAACTCATTTCGCCCCCTCTTTTTTAGAATTTTTTCCAAACTTTTGTTTTCTTTAAAATAATCTATTACAGTCGTTTTTTTTGAACTCGCCACAAATATAATTTCTTCAATTCCTGCTTTTTGTGCCTCCTCAACTATATATTGGATAGTTGGTTTATCCACCAACGGCAAAAACTCTTTAGGCACAACTTTGGATAAGGGCAAAAATCTTGTTCCCAACCCTGCAATTGGAATGATGGCTTTTTTAATTTCTTGGTGCATATTTTATAAATTAAACCAATTTTAATTAGGAAGATTTTTTTCTCAAAAATGCTGGCACTTCCCATTTTTTTTCTTCCTCAATCAGTTCTTTTTCTGTTTCTTTCAAAAGTTGATGAATATCTAAGGCATTTCTTCTAGTTATTTCTTTTTTTCTTGGTTTTTTCTTAGCGCCTTTCTTCCTTTTTCTCTGAGTTGTTTTTGGCTTTTCTTTTTCTTCTTCTGTTTTTTTTGCTTCTTCTTTTTTAACCTCTTTTCTTTTTTTAACTTTTGGCACAGAAGGTTTTTTTAATACGGCCAAAAGTAGAATTTTGAGAGTATTATATTGAGATAAGTTCTTGGATATTCCAAAAATAATTTTTGCCCTGGGGTTTCTTTTGTAAACTTCCTCGCAAATTTCCTCAAGTTCTTTCATAGAAATATCGCTTGAGGGCATCACATTAAGAAGGATTTTTTCAAAAACCAGTTCTTTATGAGAAAAAAGCGGATTTTTAAATATTTCTTT
>CAYNAX010000083.1:0-1868 GCA_964395745.1 uncultured Candidatus Saccharibacteria bacterium
CGCGGCGTCGCTGGGTCACCCTTTCGGGCATTGCCCAAGATTCTCGACTGCTGCCCCCCGTAGGGGTAGAGCCCGTGTCTCAGTGCCCTTGTCGGCGGTCACCCTCTCAGGCCGCCTACCCGTCATAGCCAAGGTGAGCCATTACCTCACCTTCTAGCTGATAGGCCGCGGACCCCTCCTCATCCGGCCGAAGCCTTTACCCTACAGAAGTTACCCTTCCGTAGGGACCATCGGGTATTAGCCCACCTTTCGATGGGTTATCCCCGAGATGAGGGTAGGTTATCCACGTGTTACTGACCCGTTTGCCAGTTAACGGTGCGAAGCACCGTCCCTATGACTTGCATGCCTTATCCACGCCGCCAGCGTTCACCCTGAGCCAGGATCAAACTCTCAAAGAAAAGTTTGCCCTGTCGCAAGACTGGGACAACTCTAAAAACTTGTCTTTTTTCTAATTGTCAAAGAACAATTTGCATTATCTATTTTATGGTTTCAAATATTTTTGTCAAGTGATAAAATAAAAAGAGAAGAATTAACTTCTTTTATGAAAAGATTCGCTATTGCTATAGATTTAGGAGCAACCAATCTCAGGGTTGCTTTAATCTCTCAAAGAGGAAAAATTTTTCAAAAAAAATTCGTTCCAACACCTCAATCTCGATCTTCTCAGGTTATTATAAACGAGATTGTCTCTCTTATTCAAACAACTATTAAAGAATCAAGGATTACAATTAACCAGATTAAAGGTATAGGCATAAGCGCTGCTGCCCCTGTTGATATCAATAAGGGTAAAATTGTCAATCCTCCCAATATTCCTTGCCGGGAAATTTCACCAATAGAAACTCTAAAGAAAAAATTTCATCTTCCGGTAATTCTATATAATGATTGTGCTGCGGCTGTTTGGGGAGAAAAATATTTTGGAAAAGGAAAGAAGTATAAAAATATTGTATATATCACTATTTCTTCTGGCATCGGTGGGGGTATAATTAGCAACAATCGTCTTCTTTTAGGCAGAAGTGGAAGTGCCGGAGAAATTGGTCATTTTAATATAGCCGCCCCTTACAACTTTCCTTGCGGCTGCAAAAAAGGAATAAATCATTGGGAAGGATTTTGTTCTGGAAATAATCTCCCTCGATTCTTCAAATTCTGGCAAAAAACTCATAATATCGTACCGCCCTATCGTATTCACAATGCTAAAGAAATATTTGATCTAGCCAAGACAAAAGATAAAATCGTTCTTAAATTCCTAAAAGAAATTAATAAATTCAATGCTTTAGGAATTAGCAATGTCATTGTGGCTTACGACCCGGAAATTATTATTTTGGGTGGGGCAGTAGTGCTTAACAATCAAAAAATTATTCTCTCGGGAATCAAAAACAATGTGGAAAAATATCTTCCCACGCCTAAAATTGTAGTTACTTCTCTCAAAAACGATGTCTCTCTTTTTGGTGCCGCCGCTCTTCTTTTCTGGCCACCAAATTAGAACGGTCAAAATATGGCCAATTCTTTAGATAACAAAATTCATAAGTTATTTTTCAAATTTTCTTTTGTATTTCTTGGTTTTCTTTCTTTAATAATTCAGACAATTTTTTTGCGTGAACTTATTGCCACTTTATATGGCCACGAATTTTTTGTAGGCATTATTCTGGCCAGTTGGCTAATTTGGGTGGCAGTAGGGAGTTTTTTAGCCAATCGCTACTTTTTTAAATCCTTTATTTTAAAATTATTAAACATTTTACCTCTTTCAATTTCTTTTATCTTGCTTGCAGAGATTTTATTTTTACGCTATCTAAAATCATTCTTAGGCTTTGCAGGTGAGATTCCAAATTTTTTAAATGGAATTCTGATTGGAATTTTTCTACCCCTGCCTATAT
>CAYNAX010000084.1:0-1839 GCA_964395745.1 uncultured Candidatus Saccharibacteria bacterium
ATATCAGGATGACGACAAGAAGGATGACCAGCGCAATTACATTGCCCTACATTTTTACCAATAGCCGATTCTACTTCTAGCAAACCCAGAATAAGAGCAGGCCTTACTCCTGTTAAATCACCTACACTTTTTGCAATTTTATATGCTTCTTCATAACTTGGGGCTTCTGTCTCCGGCACCTGTGCAAGTTCAAAGATTCTTTTTCTAATTTCTTCTGCTTTCTCTTGAAATTCTTTAAGGTATTCTTGGTAAAGATTTTCTTGCCCCTTTGTCTTTTCTAACAATGTTTCCTGTTCTTCTATCAAACTTTCTGTTTCCTGTTGTTTTATCTTGCTAGCAACAACCGCTCTCTCTAAAGATTCTTTTTCTCTGGCCAGCTTTTCTTTTTGTTCTTCCAGATTTGCTTTAAGGTTTTTTATATTTTCCAAAAGCTGTTGATTTTGGTAATTTAGTGCCTCTAAGGCTGCGAGTTCATCAAAAAAATCAGACAGGGAATCTTCTTCCAGTAAAATTTCTACTAATGATTTTTGATCATATTCGTACAGAAGGCGCAAAATTTCTGCCATTTTTTCTTTTGTTTCTTCAATCTTCTTTTCATTTTCCTCAATAGAACTTTCTGTATCTCCTATTTGATAATTTAAGTCTTTTATCATTAGGTTATTTTGATAAATCTCGTTCCTTAGTTTTTTAATTTTGTTTTCTAGATAATAAATAGTGCTTTGCAAGGACTTTCTCTTTGATCGGTTTTCTCGGAGTTTATTCTCGTAAAGTTTGCTTTGTTCCTCATAATAATTAAGGCATTTTTTTAAAAGATCCTGACATTTATCAGGACCAAGAGCGGCACAATTTTTATCAACATTGGTTAAATCGCAAGTAACACTTAAATCTTCTCCTTTTACAACAAAAAAAGACCCCAAAAAAATAATCCAAAAAAGGGTCCCTACAAGTAATAAATAATGGATTTTGAAGGGTTTTTGCTTCATTTTGATTATTCTTTTTCTGATTCTGAAGAAGATTCCTCTTGTTGTGGGGATTCTTCTTTTTTCTTTTCTCCTATTACTTCGGGTTCTACTGTTTCTTCCTCTGGTTTTGCCAATTCCTCTTCCACTTTTTCTGGTGGTGATACTGAAATAATTACATCGTCTGGATCTTTCATTATTTTCACTCCCTCCCCTACTTTAAGATCCTTTGTAAGAATTTCGTCATCAAAAGTTTCAAGGGAAGAAATATCAACTTTAATTTCATGAGGAAGCTTTAAGGGAAGCGCTCTCACTAACACCTCTGTTACATTTTTTACTAAAGTACCTCCTAATTGTTTTACTGCCGGTGCTTCTCCTACAGTAACAATTGGCACCCATGCCTCAACTTCTTTTTCAAGGTCGGGTTGATAAAAATCTATATGAACAAAATCACCACTTATAGGATCTCTTTGAAAATCATGAATAAGAACCAAGTAATTTTCTTTTTCTCCCTCTATTTTAAGCTCAACCAAAGAACTCTCTCCCGCCTCTTTAAAAACCTTTCTAAATTCCTTTTGATCAATCTTAAGATTCTTATTTTCTATCTTTGGACCATATAAAACTGCGGGAATAAATCCCTCTTTTCTTATCTGGTTTGGTTTCTCTTTTTCTCTTATATAAGCTGTTAGTTGAATTTCTTTTTTCATAAAATTTCTTAATAGGAGTTTGTTACAAAGTCAAGAATATTTAAATTAGCATCAGAATTTCCAGAAATAAGACCTAATAAAAGAAATATCAGTCCTGCGGCTACAATTGCTACAGTTATCTTATCAATAAAAGAAAGTCCTGTCATATACAGATATTGTATCAATTTTTAAAA
>CAYNAX010000085.1:0-1831 GCA_964395745.1 uncultured Candidatus Saccharibacteria bacterium
GTAATAGCAATTCATCATCAATGGGCAAAAAACAAAGAAAAATTACCCTTTAATTGCGATGGAATAGTAGTAAAAGTCAATCAACTTGATTTATATAAAATACTTGGTGTTGTTGGAAAGGCGCCTCGATACTGGATTGCTTTTAAATTTCAAGGTAAAGAAGCAACCACCAAGATAAAAGATATCATTGTACAGATTGGAAGAACAGGTAAGGTAACTCCGGTTGCAATTTTAGAGCCAGTTAATTTAGAGGGGGCAGTTGTTTCGCGCGCCACCCTTCATAACGAAGACGAAATTAAGAGATTGGGTGTTAAAATAGGAGATACGGTCATTGTTAGAAGAGCAGGGGAGGTAATTCCAGAAATTGTTAAAGCATTGCCAGAACTTAGAACTGGTAAAGAGAAAGATTTTCATATGCCAAAAAATTGTCCTGTGTGTGGAATGCCTCTTGAAAAAAAGCCAGGGGAGGTTGATTATTACTGTACAAACCCCAATTGTTTTGCTACCCAAAAGAGATTTCTGTATCATTTTGTTTCAAAAAGAGCGTTTGATATTGAACATTTAGGACCAAAAATCATAGATCAATTAATAGAAGAAGGATTAATTGAAACCCCGGCTGATATTTTTAAATTAAAAAAGGGCGATTTGGTGCCCCTTGAGAGATTTGCAGAAAAATCTGCACAAAATCTGATTGAGGCAATAGAACAAGCAAAAACCATTCCCTTAGAGAGATTTATTTATGCCTTGGGTATTCGGCATGTAGGAGAAGAAACAGCCAATATTTTAGCGCAAAAATTTGGTTCTATTCAAAATTTAGAAAAAACCACATTAGAAGAATTAGAGAATATCCCTGATATTGGTCCCATTGTAGCGAAAAGTATTTATCAATGGTTTAAAGACAAGAAAAACAAAAAACTCGTAGAAGATCTACTAAAAAGCGGTATAAAAATTATTCCTCCAAAAAGGATTAAAGAAAAACTAAAGGGTTTAACATTTGTTTTTACCGGTGCTCTAAATTCAATGTCGAGAGATCAAGCCTCTGAAAAGGTTAGAATGTTAGGTGGAAAGGTAAGTTCCTCAGTAAGTCGAGAAACCGATTATTTGGTAGTAGGGGAAAATCCTGGATCAAAACTAGATAAAGCAAAACAATTAGGTGTGAAAACAATTTCTGAAAAGGAATTTCTTGAATTAATATCAGATTAACTTTTAAGTTGTTTTCTTGAAATATTTTTGGGTTTTGTTAAGATGAATTAACAATTAAATAATTCTATGAAAAAAAGAGATATAATTTTTGGCTTAATTGCCGGTTTTTTTGTGGGAGTACTAGCCCTTGCCACTTTTAAAAATTTAGAATTTGAATTACATCAGAAATTTAGTTGGTTTAACATTAAACTTATATATCCCTTTCCGGTTTTGATTCCTTTATTGGTGATAATTGGCCTTTATATAGCAGAAATTCTGGCAAGAAAAATAAAAGTTATTTGGCAATTAGCAAAATTTGTAGTTGTAGGAGCGCTGAATACTTTTATTGATTTGGGTGTTTTAAATTTTTTAATCTTTGTAACAAAAATAGATGCCCGGGCAGGTATTTTGTATGGGTTGTTTAAATTTATTTCTTTTTCTTGTGCCGCTACCAATAGTTATTTTTGGAATAAAGCCTGGACTTTTGAAAAAGGAAGTCGCGCCGAAACAAAAGAGTTTGCTGGTTTTTATTTTGTAACAGGTATAGGAGCATTGATTAATGTAGGGGTAGCCGTATTTTTGGTAAAAATTGTGGGGCCACTTTTTGGTATTACTCCTAATTTGTGGGCTGGAGCAGTAGCACCATTTA
>CAYNAX010000086.1:0-1775 GCA_964395745.1 uncultured Candidatus Saccharibacteria bacterium
ATTAATGAATTCCGCAAGGGAAAATTGCCCGCAATTAATATTTTTCTTTCTGTTTCAAGGGTGGGAAACCAAACAAAGTCCGCTCTAGAAAGATCAATGGCTGATTTAATAAGAAAGCATCTAAGTGATTATAGAGAAGCGCTTGAGGTTGCTACATTTGGAGTGGATCTTCCTGAAAAAACAAAAAGAATAATTGAACTGGGCAAAAAAATTGAACTTGTATTGGAACAGGACCCGGAGATAATCATTCCTCGCGCTATGCAAATTCTTATAATGGGACTACTTTTATTTGGCTTTTGGGACAAAAAAACAGAAGAAGAAATAAAGAAAGATATTCGAAAACTTTTAGAGGCCCATAATAAAAAAGAGTTGTTTGGAATTGAAGAGTCTCTTGACACTATCGGATCGCTTGAAGAATTAAGGGTATTTATCCGAAACAACTCTCAAAAAATTGCTTTCTTAATCAAATAAAATGAGTTCAAAAAAAGACCTTCAAGAAACATTGAATCTTATTGAGGCGATAAGTTTAGTTACTGGCGCATATCAAGAAATCGCAAGAACCAAGATGAATCAGATAAGGACGATGGTAATAAAGAACCGAGAGTTTCTTGAGCGTTTATCAGTAGTGTATTTTTCGGTAAAATCATCTTATTTACATTCTCTTTCGCCCAAAACAAAAGAAAGAGAAAAAGCGCGGTTCTTTGTCCAAAAAAATAATAAAGAGGTGGTGATATTTCTTTCTTCTAACCAACCTTTTTATGGCAATCTTATATTAAACATTTATCTTGAGGCGCTGGATTATCTAAAATATCACAGAAATGCTGATTTTGTAGTAGTGGGACGGCTAGGAAAGTTCTTGGCGCAATCTCACAACAAAAAAGCAAAGTTTAAATATTTTGAACTTTCTGACGACAACCTATATGACAAAGACAATATTAGAAAAATTGTTGATTTTGTAAAGCAATATAAAACCATCACTGTTTTTTATGGAAAGTTTATCAATCCTTTTGTACAAAAGCCAGCAATGGCAGATATTTCCGGCAACCTCATCATCTCTCAGGGATCTCTTCTGGAAAGTTTGGCTTTGGGAGACGAAAAGGCATTATTTGAACCCTCACCGGAAGAAGTATTATCCTTTTTTGAAACTGAGATAGTTGCCTCGCTTTTTAACCAAATTGTCTGGGAACATCAATTGGCAAAATTTGCTTCTCGAATGATGGCAATGTATCAGGCAACTGAAAATGCTAAAGAAGAAAAAATAAAAATTCTAAGAAAAATTAGGCATCTCAAAAAACAAATTCTCAATAAAAAACAAATTAATATTAGTTCTGGTTTTCGTATATGGTCTCAAAAAAGAAAAAAACAGGCAGAATAATAGGCATAAAAGAAGAAGTAGTGCAGGTGGAATTTCTTTTCGGCAAATTGTTTCCGGGCGAGATTTTGATACTGGAAGAAAATCCTGAAGTAAAATTAGAGGTTTATAACTCCCCTACCCCAAATATTTATAATTGTATTTTACTTACTAAGGGATACCGCCCTTATCGCGACCAAATAGTAATTCCTACGGGTAAATTTTTAGAAATAGGCGTGGGGTTCGACCTACTGGGTAGAGTAATAGATGTTTTCGGAAATCCTATTGATGGTTTAGAAAAACCAAACATATCTCAAAAACTTCCGATATATCAAAATTTATCTTATGAGGAAGTAAAAAGTTCCAATGAAATTATAGAAACCGGAATTAAGGCGATAGACTTTTTTACTCCCCTAATAAAAGG
>CAYNAX010000087.1:0-1731 GCA_964395745.1 uncultured Candidatus Saccharibacteria bacterium
TGTAATTAAATTTGACTTTTCTAAAAATTTTGATATGCTAATTTCAGCAACCTTTACAAAAAAGGAGGGGGAAGATGAAAGAGAGAAAAACTGTGAGATTTACTACTTTTATATCGCGAAAACATCTGCGGATACTTGAAGAGGCTTCAAAAAGAACGGGTTACTCGAAGACGGAATTAATAGGTTTAGCCCTAGAAGACTATTTAATGAAATTAAGAGAAGAATGTAAATGGCCGGATTTGCCGGGTAGATCAAAAGATAAAAAGGAGGAATAAATGAAACTCTTAACAATAGTTTGGGATTATTTTCGAAAAGAGTTTGGACTTTTTATAATTTTTCTTGGAGTACTTATTCTGATCGTTGGAATAAACTTCTCCATAAACTCCAATGATCTTTCCTGGATATTGTACGCAGGAGCTGTAATTGCCCTTATGATGGCTTTCTTGATTCATTTTAAGCAACAACACGAATGGCAATGTCCCAAGTGTGGGTATAAAGAAGAATTCTCTAGAACAAGATTTTGTCCAAAATGTAGAACAAAGATGAGGTGGGTCAAGAAACCGCCTCCTCTTAAATGTTCTAATGGACACAATATTAGCCCCAACGACAAATATTGCCCCAAGTGCGGAGTAAAAATTGAATAGGGTCGGAACTTCCGACCCTTTTGTCTTATAATCAAAGTTATAGTTTATAGTTTATAGTTTATAGTTTATAGTTTAAATTCAGTTTCCCTCTATTTCAACAAGGCGCCACAATTCTCCCTTAACAGGAGTAATCAATAACTCTGCTCCCTGGGCAGGCGTGTCTTTTGAAAGAAGATTAAAATTAAATCTCAAATTCTCTGGAGTAATTCTTTCTCCGTGTTCTACTATATCTCCCAACTCAATCTTAATTGAGTTAATTTTTTTAAGCCCGTTTTTTTGGGCGTACTCTAGGACAATTTTTAATATTTGGTCTGCCAAATGAAGATCGTGCATAAATGAAAAGTCAAAAGTCAAAACGCAAAATTAATTAAAAACAATTTTTCTTTTTGGTTTTTATTTCTTTTTAAATTTTGATTTTTCATTTTGATTTTTGAGATTTGACTTTTGAGTTTTGAGTTTGTGTTTAGTGTGTGGCGCAACTTATACAGGGATCATAAGCCCTAATTAACATCTTGATCTTCCTTCGTCTTTCACTATCTTTCATCTTTTTTAAATTTGGCAAAAATATTTTTAGGTCCTTTTCTAAATTATCAAGAAACTGAGCCGTAGGAGTAATGATATTGCAACCACTAATTTTACCTGATTTTGTAATCCAGTAGATATGGTAAAGTGTGCCTCTTGGTGCTTCGCAAACTCCTATGCCATATCCGTTTTTTGGTTGAATCTTATCTGGGGCAAGTATTTCTTTTTCACCAAAGTTTTCTGATAAATATTCTTCTAATAATTTTGTTACCTCTTCTGCAAAATGTACCACTTCTATTGCCTGAGCAAAAACATTATGAAAAGTATTATAATCAATATCTTTACCAAAGAATTTCTCTGCTAATTTTGACGCCTCTGGATTAAGTTGATCTCTATTATTATTAATTCTTGCTAAAGCCCCTACCATATAACTTTTTCCCTTATACTTTGCTCTTTTTACCACATCAAAGGGAGATTGAATTTCTTTTATCTTTGGAAGAAACTTCTTTACCGGAAGAGGATTAATATCAGAAGCATTAATTTTTCCATCGTAATAGGCGTATTC
>CAYNAX010000088.1:0-1707 GCA_964395745.1 uncultured Candidatus Saccharibacteria bacterium
TATGTGCTTAGCATTACCCTATAAAGTATTATCCCAAGATGAAGGTGGTATAAGGGTAGATTTTTTGGGGAAGAAATATACTGTAAAGAATAGTTTAATAAAAATTAAACCCGGAGATTTTGTTTTGGTTCAAAAAAATACTATAATGAAAAAAATTCCCAAAAAACAGGCGCAAGAAATTTTAAAGCTCCTTCAAAAAAAATGAAAAAAGGAGGAGATAATATGAGAAAGGAAGATGTGATAAGAGGCCTAAGGCAGGCGGCGATTTTTTCGTTGGGGTGTAATGAGATATCCTTGTTTCCAGAAAGAGACAAGATTATAAGAAGTTTTTTGAGAGATGAAAAGCAATCTGACGCAGATAAGGTAAAAGAAGTGCTAATGCAGTTAAAGATTCTTTTCCCGTATCTTTCTTTGATTGCCCAAGCAAACCAGAAAGATCCTTTTTCTTCCGAGGTAGTAGAAGCATATTTTATAGGCAATGAACTTTTGTCAAAAGTTCCAATTGAAAAAACAAGGGCAAGAGTTGAGAATATATCTCGGGGAATCTCTCTGCCCAAGGGTTTTGTTCCTCACCACAATTATCACTTATTTGCAGTTACTCTACAATCAGAAGGAAGAGCGGTGCCTGCACCTCTGCTTAATCTTTGTATGATACGCTTGGGCAAAGTGAAGGAAGTATCTGAGAAAGAGGTAAAGATAAGGATTTGGTTTGTAGAATTTGCCAACGGTTCGCCCACACTTTCTTTAAGAGAAGAAATCATTGAAAGATCCTCGGTGTTTACCAACAAGATAGAAAATGGGGATATGGTTGCTGTTCACTGGCAGAACATCTGTCAAAGACTAACTCTCAAGCAAACTCAATGGCTGGAATACTATACTAATGAAGCAATAAGATGTGTTAAAATAAAGGGAGAGTAATTCTCCCTTTTCTTTTTATGAAGTCAAATAAAAAACTTAAAATCGGGATAATTTCTTTAACTTCGTGCGAAGGGTGTCAAATTTCAATTTTAACTTTAGGAGAAAAACTTTTAAAACTTCAAGACAAAGTTGATTTTTTAGAATTCCGATATTTAGAGGATCAACCCTGGCCTGATCATTTTGATGTAGCGTTTGTTGAAGGATCTCCTATTACAAAAGAGCAACTCAAGGTATTGAAAGAGGCGCGAAAAAGGGCAGATAAACTTATAGTGCTTGGAAATTGTGCTGCTCTGGGAGGAGTTCATGAGATTAAGAATTACAAAGATAAGGAGAAAATTAAAAGATATGTATATCAACACAAAAAAGGTATTGCCAACCCTGAAATTAAAGAAATCGATAATTTTGTAAAAGTAGATTTTACAATTCCTGGCTGTCCTATTAATCCTGAAGAATTTCTGGGGGTATTAAAAGCCCTAATAGAAAAGAAGCCATTAAAACCTCCTACGATTTCTGTTTGTCAGGAATGCCCTCTACAGGGAACACCAGATTGTTTTATTGTCAAAAAACAGGTATGTTTTGGCCCCTGGACTTTGGGGGGATGCGGCGCACCTTGCCCTAAGAATGGATTGGAATGTCTGGCTTGTCGAGGATTTAAAAAGAACATAAATTTAGAAGTTATGATAAAATCACTTTCGCGCTTTGCTCCAGAAAAGGAACTAAAAGAAAAACTGGAGATTTTTGGATTAAGAGACGAGTTAAATAGTTAAAAATTCAAAATTAAAAATGCAA
>CAYNAX010000089.1:0-1696 GCA_964395745.1 uncultured Candidatus Saccharibacteria bacterium
TTCACTGACCTTGTGCCGGGGGCGGGAGTTGAACCCGCACGGGATTAATTCCCACGGCCCCCTCAAGGCCGCGCGTCTGCCAATTCCGCCACCCCGGCATACTCAACATTTCGACATTTCGACATATCGATGTTTCGATATTTCGACATTTCAATATCTTATCCTTTTTCTGTTTCATTCGTATTCTCCTCAGAACTCTGGGGCTCTTCTTTTTGAGAATTTTCATTTTCTTGATTTTTGTTTTCCTCTTCTATATTCTCTTCTTTGCCCTCTAAGACCTGTCCTTCCTCTTTCTTTTCGTCTTCTTTCTTTTCTTGTTCATCTTCAGGGAGAGTTTTTTCTTCTTTTATTTCTTGCTCAACTTCCTCTGGCTGCTCATTTCCTTTCACCTCTTCTTTTGGCTCTTCTTGAGGTTCTTCTGTGGGCTCTTCTTTTGGCTGCAATAATTCAACATCTATATTTTTCTTCCTCAATCTAATTTTACCAATAATATTTCTTAAATAATATAGTTTTGATCTCCTAACTTTTGCCCTTTTAACTATTTCTATTTTCTCAATAGTGGGTGAATGTAAAGGAAAAGTTTTTTCCACACCCACACCATCAAGAACTCTTCTTACGGTTATAGTAGCCCCGATTTCATTTCCATGTTTTTTAGCAATAACAATGCCTTCAAACACCTGAACTCTTTCTTTGTTTCGATCAAAAAACTTTTCATAAACCCTTACTGTATCTCCGGGCTGAACTGGGGGCAGATTCTTTTTTTTGTATTGCTCTATAAATGTATCTAATTTTTGCATAAATTTATTTTAATTTATTCAAAAAAACTGACAGTTCTTTGAGAGGCGGAGCAAGAAACTTTTTATATCCGCTCTGAGGCACTCTAATAGTAATTTCCTGACAATGAAGAAATAATCGCGAAAGAGGGCTAGTATTGTTCGGAGCGTATAGTTTATCTCCCACTATCGGATGCCCTAAAAATGCTAAATGTGCTCTTATTTGATGTTTTCTTCCTGTTTTGGGAAAAACTTTTAAAAGAGTAAATTGGCTGAATTTTTCTTTTGTTTCCCAAAAAGTTACTGCTTCTCGTAACTTCATTTTCTTTGCCTGGGGCTCAATTGGAAGATAAACTTTTTGCTTCAAACGATTATTTTTATCTCTTCCTATCAAGGTTCTAATCTCTCCTTTATCTTTGGGCATTCTTCCATATACTAAAGCCAGATAAACCTTCTTTACTTTTTGTTTTTGAAATTGGTCCTGTAAAAAAAGCAGTGTTTTGTTGTTTTTTGCTATTAAAAGAACACCTGAGGTTTCTTTGTCGAGCCGATGAACTAATCCATATCTTGGATATTGTCCTGCCTGCTTCAGTTCTGGACGCATCTCTACCAAAAAATCCATCAAACTCTTTTCTTGGTTCTCTCTTTCTCTTGCAACGATTATGCCTGAGGGTTTGTTAACCACAAGAAGATTTTCATCTTCGTACAATATATCTAATAATTGCCCTCTCAAATCCATAAATATACATCAAAAGCATACCAAAAAAAACTATAAATGGCAAGTATAATTTAAGTCCAAAACAGAGAAAACAAGAAATAAAAATTAAAAATTACTCTGGGTGGACCCGGAGGGATTTGAACCCTCGACCTCCGGTATGCCGAACCGACGCTCTGCCAACTGAGCTACGGGCCCATGTTTAGTT
>CAYNAX010000090.1:0-1646 GCA_964395745.1 uncultured Candidatus Saccharibacteria bacterium
GGGCCACTTTTTGGTATTACTCCTAATTTGTGGGCTGGAGCAGTAGCACCATTTATAGGAGTTTTGTGTGGCTTTGTATGGAACTTCCTTTCTTATAAATTTTTCATCTTCAAAAAATAACTAAGTAATTTTTATTTTTTTAATTTGTAATTTTTATTCAATTTTCAATTTTTATTTTTTAATTTTTAATTGAATTTATGGTTCTTTATCGCAAGTATAGACCGAAAACATTTTCTGAGGTTATTGGACAGGAACACATCGTAAAAACCCTTACAAACGCAATTCAAGAGGGGATTTTTTCTCATGCGTATCTTTTTTATGGCCCTCGAGGCTCTGGTAAGACAACGATTGCTCGGCTTTTGGCAAAAGCAATTAATTGTGAAGATAGAAAAAAATACGAACCTTGCAACAAATGTTCTGCTTGTCAGGAAATAAATGAGAGTAGGGCAATTGATTTAATTGAGATAGACGCCGCATCTAATAGAGGAATAGATGAAGTAAGACAAATAAAAGAAGGGGCTAAATTCCCCCCAACAAGATTAAAGTATAAAGTATTTATAATAGATGAGGCGCACCAACTTTCCAAGGATGCAGCCAATGCTTTGTTAAAAATTTTAGAAGAACCCCCAAAACATGTAGTATTTATACTAGCAACTACTGAAATTCAGAAGATGATTCCTACAATTATTTCTCGTTGTCAAAGATTTGATTTTTATCGTCTCAGAAAAGATCAAATCATTAAGAAATTAAGCCACATCTGCCAGCAAGAAAAAATTCATGTTGATGACGATGCTTTAGATTTAATTGCCACTAATGCTGAAGGCGCAATGAGAGATGCCGAAAGTTTACTTGACCAGATTATTACCTACGCCCAAACCCTCAAAAAAAACAAAATCGAAAAGAAAGACATTCAGGAATTGCTAGGTTTGGTTGAAAACGAAACAATTATCAAGTTTTTAGATTTACTTGTAAACAACAAAAACAAAGAAGCAATTGAGTTTTTAAACGAAAACATTCAAAAAGGAATTGAGCCAAGTAGTTTTTTAAAAACCCTTATTAAAATCTTACGGCACATTTTACTTTTACAAATTGATAATAATCTTTCTAATGTATTTTTAGACCAACTAACCCAGGAGGCAAAAGAATCTCTTGTCAAATTTGCGAAGCAAATTCCTGAAAAGGATTTAAGAATAATGCTGAAAAAATTTATGGAAGCAGAAACCCGAATTAAATATAGCCCCATCCCTCAACTTCCCATAGAACTAGCGGTTATTGAAATCTGCGAAAGTTAGTGGTATAAATAAAAAGCTTGGGAGGTCGTCTAATGGTAGGACAGTGGCCTTTGGAGCCACGAGTGCAGGTTCGAATCCTGCCCTCCCAGCCATTTTAAAGATTAACACAACTTTTCTCTTCGACATTTCCAATATAACTCCTTTACTAAACAAAAGGGAAGGCCGTGCTGTTGAGAGAAAATCATTGTTTGAAATTCTCTATACTTTCTGTATAATGCCTCTAGAAATTTAAAAATTGAATAAAGAGGTGATTTTAGATGAGAATCACAAAAATTTGGGTAGAAAAGTTACCCAAAGAAGAGCAGATTGAATTATGGAAAAGAGCAAAAGAGGGTGACAACGACGCTCTCACAA
>CAYNAX010000091.1:0-1560 GCA_964395745.1 uncultured Candidatus Saccharibacteria bacterium
TCCTTTTGATAAAATAAATAAAAAAACTATCCTAAATTATAAGGCATATCTAACCTCTATTGATAGAAAAACACCCAAAAATTCCAAGACCCAAAAGCGGCTTAGTAGTTTTTCTATCAATAGAATGCTTTCTTCTTTGCGCTCGTATTTAAAATTCCTTATAGATATGGATTACCCTGTACCTGTTGCTCCAGAAACAGTCAAATTAATAAAAACAGATCGCAAACATCCCCGGGTGCCAGAATTTGATGATATTATTAAGATTATTGAATCACCTATAAACATAGAAAGAGATAAGTTTGTGGCTTTAAGAAACCGAGCAATGCTTGAAACATTGTTTGCAACAGGTATGAGAATTTCTGAACTTTTAAATTTAAAGAAAGTTGACTTAGACAAAAGCGGTAGGATTTTTATTAAAGGTAAGGGCAAAAAAGAAAGATTTGTTTATCTCACCCCCCGAGCTATGAAACACATTAAAAAATACTTAGATTATCGCGGAAAAGATGATTTCCCCTATTTATTTATCCCAAAAAGAGGCAGAAATGTACACAAAAAAGACAAAAAAATTGCCCCAAATTACCTTCAAGAACGCGTAAAAAGATATCGAGAACTTTTAGGTATCAATGTTCCAATATCCTGTCATACCCTCAGGCATGCTTTCGCTACCTACCTTGCTGAAAGTGGTGCCAATCCGGCGGCTATCCAAATATTGCTTGGACATGAATCGCTAGACACAACTACAAGATATGTTCATGCCTCTGATAGATACGCTGAAAAAATCCACCGAAAATATCATCCTTTGAAAGAATAATTGCCTCCTCTCCCCTCCCCTTTCCTGCCCCTCTTTTTTTTCTTTAATCTTATTATCTTTAAACAAAAAGACACACGGGAATTCCCGTGTGTCTTCTCTTTCTTAATAAGGAACGATTTGACACATTATAAAGAGAGTAATCCAGGCTACCAAGCACAACCTTCTTGCAGCAAAACTCATTTGAAGAAATTCTGGAACAAGATTTTCTATGGCTTTTGCAAGCAAGAAACCTCCGACAGCGAAAACCATAATTGTAAAAACAAAAGCAAACAATGCTGAGCATACTAGAGGAGAAAAAATCAAAAAAAGAAACCATCCTCCCAACGAAGCCAAAATGAAAACCATTAGGATTGCTGTTACCGAACCTATGCCCAAGATAAGATTTGCTGTTTTTGGATACCTCCGGCTCATTGAGTATCCCAATCCTATCATTCCAATCCCTCCAATAAGGGGATACATTGTCCTGTGATAGACAATAATATTTGTCAAACCTCTCGTAAGCACAAATTTAAACCCAACTTTTATGAAGATAGATACAATAGCAACAATTACCAATCCTGCGGCTAATATTTTTTCTTCCCATGAAAACTCCTTGGTCTTCTCTATTTCCATTTATCATCCCCCCTTATGAATTTTTTAGGTTCTCTAAAAAATTTAAAACAATATCTTCAAAGTGTCAATCTCAAAACTGTTGCAAGGTCCAACCTTGCAATTTTTTATTTGCGTTTTTTGAAAAAATGTTTTGCTGT
>CAYNAX010000092.1:0-1522 GCA_964395745.1 uncultured Candidatus Saccharibacteria bacterium
TCGCCCACCCTTCTTTTTTTGCTTTTTTGAAAAAATATTTTAATGTTTTCATGGATCTAATAGTCGCTTTAATTGTTTCATGATTTCTTCATGGATTTTTTCTTCAGAAAATATTCTTTTTATTTGAGAAGAAAACGGTTCAACAGAAAATTCAAACTCGCTTTTAAAAGTTTGCCAAGCTTTGTTTTCTTCTCCGAGTAAAATTAATGCCACTGTTTTGGTTAACAGAGGAGAAAGCCAGAGTTGCATTTTTTCCCATTGTACCCCTGTTTTATCATCTAAAGAATTTAGGGTGAGATTTTCAATTTGTTTCTCAAATACATTGTTGTATTTTTCTGCTACCTTTCTATAGTATGAAGCAAATTCAGAAGAGGCTAATTGAATTTTGCCAGATTCTAATAAATAATATTTATTCAATTTAATAACTGCACTAGGGTATGAAAAAGCTTCTTGAATCGATTGAAACCATTCTCCTGCCGGAATGTAGAATATAAACCCATTTTCGATTTCTAAGAATAGTTTACCATTTTTTACTATCAGAGATATTGGGTATGGATAATCAATACATTCCTCTACAGTAGAGGTTGAAGGGATTATGCCTTTAAATTGAACTTGTTTAATGCATACGCACGGATTTTGAATTATTTTATGATCTATAACTTTTTGTTTATTAATTTCATATAAATCTGTGTAGCCCCAACTGCAACCCGCGCCTGCTTTTCCATAACTGTTGCTTTTTATTAATATAAAGTCTTTGTGTTTAACAAAAAAAATATTCTGAATATCATAATTAGTCTCCAAAAATAAATTCTCTACAGGGGCAATTTTGGAATTTTCAACGGAATAAATTTTATAGTCTTTCCAAGCACCGCCACTACCTCCTGTTGTTGTTTCAACAAGTAAATAGTCGAAACCTTCATCTGAAATTACAAAGATACGGGGATTTGTTAACGATGTCCACGTGTCTTTGATGAAAGTTCGTTGGTTTGCATAAATCGTATATGTTAATTTCTTTTTGTTAAAATAGATTTTTATATTTTTCCATTTAAACTCTTCCTCTATTTCTGAGATTTTCACAGGATTGAGTCTTTTTGGTCTGAGGATTTTGATATTAAATTTGCTAAGTTTATCTTTCTCTTTTTCTAATTCATTTAAAGAAACTTTAATTACAGGTTCCTTTGTAGTTAAATCATTATTATATAAATTATTATATTGCTGTTGATAAGTATAAACTATGAACATAAAGCAAAGTATTGCGCAACTTATCAATATAATTATAAAAATAAATTTTAATTTCATGTTTCGTTAATGGTTAATTTCACTTTTGAAAACTTTTGATTTTCTTTTAAAAGTCCCTCTTTTGCTCCCCACTGTTTCAAACAAGCGGCTGAATTAGCTGTGGCTAATTGAATAGCAAAACTTGGGTTATTGGTTTTTATTAAACCGGCCACAAAGCCAGCCCCATATGCATCTCCTGCTCCGGTTCTATCTTGAACTTTTGCTTTTACAATGCCTGCCTGAA
>CAYNAX010000093.1:0-1503 GCA_964395745.1 uncultured Candidatus Saccharibacteria bacterium
CTGCTCCAATAAAAGTAGCCAGCAGAACCGCAGCATTATCCATTCGATAAAGCCGATTGAGAATAAAAAATCCAAGACCTGCGTTACCTCCTATTGCTTCTCCAAACATAACGCCCACAATAGCAATAGTAAGAGCGGTTTCAAGAGAAGTAAATATCTCAGCAAGAGCCGAAGGAAATTCTAAATATATCAATCTTTGCAAGCGAGAGGCATTGATGCTTCTCATAAATCTCAACTTGACCGGATCGGTTGATTTTAAGCCATTATAGGTGTGAGAAAGCACTGGGAAAAAGATACAAATACAGGCGGTGACAACCTTACCCAAGATGCCCACTCCAAAAACAATCACAAGAATAATAGCAATAGCAAAGATGGGAATAGAATTTATCGCTCTTACGATTCCGTAAAATGCGCTTTTCAAAAAGGGCACCCAATAAAAAATTATTCCCACAAGAATTGCCAAAAAAATTCCAACGCTTGCGCCCAACAAAACTTCTATTGCTGTCACCTTTAAATGCTCCAGCAAAAGAAGATATTCACTCCCCTCTTGTAAGAAAATCGCTGAAGGGCTTGGAATTCTATAAACAGGAATGTGTCCCAATCGCGACCAGAGTTCCCAAATGCCAAAGAGTAAAATCAGGGTAATCGGAAAAGCAATTCTTTCTAACTTTTTCATCTTTCCTCCTTTCCTCTTTTCCTTTTTTAGTTTTCAAGGAACCTAAAAAAAATCGCCACTGAATGGCGATCATAAAACAATGTTATCACTCCGCCTAATCAACCAATATTTTTTTCTTTTTCTTATCATTCTTCTCTCCTAAAATTAATTTCTAACTTCCCAGTATAAGTGCTCCTATCTTTATGTCAAGCCGAAGTTATCCACAGAGAAAGTTTTTAATTAAATAAATTATTAGCATATGCCCCGGATAGAAAACATAAAAGAAATATTTTGGTAGTTTAATGCGCAAAAAATTAATTTTATAAATAAAAACAAGAGACAAAAGAGAATATATTTGCAGCCAGTTTCTCGCTATTAAATAAATATATAAAAGAGAATTCAGGGCAAAATAAGGAACTTGATATTTTGCTTCAGAGAGAACAAAAAATCCTAAAATCATTAAAACGCCATACCACTGGTATTCGACAAAAAACGACAAGGGAATTATTAAGTAAAAATAAAAGTATTTTTTATTTTCCCAAGCCCATAAAGCCCAAAAGCCCAAAGCCAAGGTAAACAATATATTAAGCGTCCAATTTTTTGTTAAAAGATAATAAATGGGTTGGCTTACAATACCAAAAATTAAAAGGCGCTTGATATATCTTTTTTTATTGGAAGTTTTTTGATAACCCACAGTGAGTTGAAATGCAAAAATAGGAAAAGCAATTCTGCCGAGAATCTGAAATATTGAATACTGGGGATAAAAATACTTCCCAACATGATCAAGCGCCATTGAAATAACTCCTACCAGTTTCAAAAAATTGCTATTTTCTTTTGAAAGGTTCATT